>JASLBJ010000001.1 GCA_030146725.1 Sphingomicrobium sp.
GCCGATGTCGAAGCCCGGCTGCTGCAGCGGGTCGAGGCCGGCGCGGAGACGCTGCGCCTCGGCCGGAGCGATGTCGCTGGGTGGCGGCTGAGCCTCCCGCGCGAAGCCGAGGAACAGCTCACCCGCCTGCTCGGCCGTCCCGAACGCTACGGCCGCTGGATCGACCGGATCGGGCTCGTGCCCGCGCTGGTCGCCGGAGCGGCTGTGACCGCCGCCGTCCTCGCTGCGGGCTATCTCGCGCCGCACTGGATTGCCCCGCACGTGCCGCCCGCATGGGAGCGCAATCTCGGCACCGCGATCGTCGGCGACTTCGGCGACTACCGCTGCCGCAATCCCGCCGGCGAGCAAGCGCTGGCGGCGATGGCCGAGCGGCTCGAGCCGGGCGTCACCAGCGGCCCCGACCGGATCACGTTCGCCGCGCTCGACGTGCCGATGTTCAACGCCGCGGCGCTTCCCGGCGGGCACATCGTCGTGTTCAAGCCGGCGATCACCGAGACCGAGGAGCCCGACGAGCTGGCCGGCATCCTCGCTCATGAAATCGCCCATGTCCGCCGCCGCCATGTCACCGAGGCGCTGATCCGCGAGCTTGGAATCGGCGCGCTGATCCGCCTGTTCGCGGGCGACATCGGCGCCAACGCCGGCCAACTCGTGGCGCTCAGCTACACCCGTGCGAACGAGGCCGAGGCCGATGCCGACGCAATCGCGATGCTCCGCCGTGCGGGCGTCTCGCCGCTCCCGACCGCCCGCCTGTTCAGGCGCCTGTCGCTCGAGCATCGCGAAGGCGGCATGTTCGATTCCGAGTTCCTTGCAAGCCATCCGCTCAGCAGCGGCCGCGCGCGCCGCTTCGCCGCGGCGTTCGACAAGGAGCAAGCCTACCGCCCGGTCCTCGACCGGGCCGGAACCGAAGCCCTGTTCGACGTCTGCTCGAAGCCGCCCACCGCCAAAAGATGAGCTTGCTCGAATCCGCCCACCCCGAACGCATGAGCGTGCCGGCAATCGCCGACATCTGCCGGTCCATAACCGCGCCCCAACTGTCGGCCGGGCCATGGCGAGCGTGCTCGGCCAGGACTTCCCTGACCCCCGGGGCGCTGGGCCGCCGCTTTCGACCCCGCGAAATCAGTCGCGCAGCAGCTCGTTGATGCTCGTCTTCGACCGGGTGCGCTCGTCGACCTGCTTGACGATCACCGCACAGGCCAGCGACGGCCCGCCGTCACTCGCCGGCAGCGATCCGGGGACCACCACCGAATACGCCGGCACCCGGCCGTAGTGCACCGCGCCCGTCGCCCGGTCGACGATCTTGGTCGACGCGCCGAGGAACACCCCCATCGACAGCACCGCGCCGCGCTCGACGACGACGCCCTCGGCGACCTCGGATCGCGCCCCGATGAAGCAATCGTCCTCGATGATCACCGGCCCGGCCTGGAGCGGCTCGAGCACGCCGCCGATCCCGGTTCCGCCCGAAATATGGACGTTGCGGCCGATCTGCGCGCAGCTTCCGATCGTCGCCCAGGTATCGACCATCGTCCCCTCGCCAACATAGGCGCCGATGTTGACGAAGCTCGGCATCAGCACGGCATTGCGCCCGACAAATGCCCCGCGGCGGACGATCACACCGGGGACCGCGCGGAACCCCGCCGCCTCGAACTGCCGCTCGCTCCAGCCGGAGAACTTCGATGGCACCTTGTCCCACCAGCACGCATGTCCCGGCCCGCCGTGAATCACCTCCATCGGGCACAATCTGAACGACAGCAGCACCGCTTTCTTGAGCCACTGGTGGACCACCCATTCGCCATCAGCCTTTTCCGCGACCCGCACCGCACCCGAATCCAGCGCTGCAAGTGCCGTATTCACCGCCTCGTGCGTGCCGTCGGAGACCCCGGGCGCAAGGCTCTCGCGCCGCTCCCACGCCGCATTGATGATCCGCTCGAGCGCTTCGGTCATTCAGCTTCCCCCAATATCGTCTCGAGCCATTCGCCCGCGTCACTGATGACATGGTCGACGACCCGGTCGTCGAAGCCATGGCTACCGCGTTCCGAGCCGTTGTCGACCCACACCGTCGTCATTCCAAGCGCCTTTGCCGGTGCCAGATTGGCGGCCATGTCCTCGACCAGCACTGCGCTTTCAGGGTCGATCCCGAACCGGCTGCACAGCAAGGCATAACCATGCGGGTCGGGCTTGGGCCGAAGCTCGCTGGCGTGAATGTCGTGGAGGTCGTGGAAATGCTCGTGCACCCCGATCGCCTCGAGCACGCGCCGCGCGTACGGCGCGTCGCCATTGGTGAAGACGAACAGCCGCCCCGGCAGCCGTCGCAGCCCCGCGCCAAGCCGCTCGTCGCGCCCGACCCGGTCGAGCGGGATCGCGTGGACATCCTCGAGGAACGCGTGCGGATCGACCCCATGGCTTCGCATCAGGCCGGCGAGAGTCGTCCCATGCTCGTGGAAATGTGCCTTCTGGACGCGTTTCGCCTCGACCGGATCGCACTCGAGCAGCCGCTGGATAAACGCGCCCATGCGCTCGTCGATCAGCGTGAACAGCCCGGTCGACGCCGGATAAAGCGTATTGTCGAGATCGAAGATCCAGTTACGGATATGGGCGAAGCGCTGGTCCATGGCTCGCCGCGGCCCCTACCGGATTTGCCGTCTTCAGCAAATTGAAAGGAATGCAGACACATAGCATTCCAGGGATAGCTGTTGCTTTTCAGCAGCTTGGGGAGATGGCGGATGAAATCGCGGCTGTTGGCGACGTCCGGAGTAGCTGTTGCGCTGGCGCTTAACCTGTCCGCTTGCGGTGGCGGCGGAGGGGGCGGCGTCGGCTCTACGCCCCCGCCGCCGGTCAATACCGCACCGCCGCCCGCTCCCACACCAGCGCCGGCTCCAGCCCCGACGCCCACGCCGACCCCGACTCCGACTCCGACTCCGACTCCGGTTCCGACCCAAACTGTGATCGTCCCCACCGACTACAACACGGCCGAATATCGCGCGTCCAACTATGCCGGCGCAGCCAATGCGATCAGCGCCTATCAGAACGGCGCGACCGGCAAGGGCATCAAGATCGGAGTCATCGACACCGGCATCAATCCGGACCTCCCCGACTTCATCGGCAAGATCGATCCCGCAAGCCGCGACGTCGCCGGCAGCCGCGGAGTCGGCGACGAGGACGGCCACGGGACCGCGGTCAGCGCGGTCGCGGCGGGCGCCCGCAACAGCGCCAATACGCATGGCGTCGCATTCGATGCGACCATCGTCAGCATGCGCGCCGACGAACCGGGCAGCTGTGCCAAAACGGGCGAGGATGAAGGTTGCTCGTTCCACGACGGTGCGATTGCCCAGGGCCTCGACGCCGCCCGCATTGCCGGGGCCAGGGTCATCAACCTGTCGCTCGGCGGAAGCTCGCCCGGGTCGAGCCTGCTGTCGGCGATGCAGCGTGCGGTCAGTGCCGGCGTCGTGCTCGTCATCTCCGCCGGCAACGACGGCGAGGAGCCCGAGGGCACCACTGCCGATGCGTTCGCCGCGATCCCCGCGTCGCGCTTTCCCGGCCAGGTGATCATCGCCGGCTCGGTCGGAGTCGACAATGGCGCGGGCGGCAGCAACAATGACGTGATCTCGGTCTTTTCGAACCGCGCCGGCACCAGCGCCCCATATTATCTGACCGCCGTCGGCTACCGCGATCGCGCACCCGGCACCGACGGCAAGCAGTATCTGTGGAACGGCACCAGCTTCTCGGCACCGACCATCACCGGCGCCGTCGCCCTCCTTGCCCAGGCGTTCCCCAACCTCAGCGGCGCGCAGATCGTCGACATCCTGTTCCGCTCCGCCGACGATCTCGGCGCAGCCGGGACCGACTCGACCTACGGCCGCGGACGGCTCAACCTTGCCACCGCGTTCAGGCCGATCGGCACCACCAGCCTTGCCGGAAGCCAGGTCGCGGTCGGCACCGGGACGAACGGCGACCTGCCCGCCGCGGCCGGCGACGGCGGCGCCGATGGCGATCCGAACACGCCGGCCGGGCTCGGCGCGATCATCCTCGACGGCTATTCGCGCGCCTTCGTTCTCGACCTCGCCTCGACCCTGCAAAAAGCCGAGCAGTCGCGGCCGCTGACCCGCGCGCTGCAGGGCAATGTCCGCGTCGGCGCCGCGTCGGCCGGCCCGCTCAGCATCGCCATGACCGTCGCCGAACGCCGCGACCGGCCATTCGGCTTTGCCGTCGAGCGGCTTGGCATCGGCCCCGACGATCTGCGCAAGTCGCGGCTCATCGCCGGTTCGGCGGTTGCCCGCATCGACAGCAGGACCGCGGTCGCGTTCGGCTTCGCGGAGGGCGCGAAAGCGATGGAACGGCGCCTCTCGGGTGCTGACAACGGCGCCTTCCTGATCGCCAGGGACGTTGCGGGAAGCCCCGGCTTCGACTCGCGCCGCGAAGGCAGCGTGGCGCTTCGCCGCAATCTCGGACCGGTCGGGATTACCCTTTCGGGCGAGAACGGGACCGTGTGGCAGGAGATCAAGACCAGTGCGACCGGCTCGCCCTATCGCCTGACCAGCATCGCGCTCGACCGCAGCTTCGGAAGCAACTGGCTGTCGGCCGGAGTCAGCCACCTCGACGAGAAGCAGACCCTGCTTGGCGGGCGCATGGGTGCGGCGCTTGGCGGCGGCGGTGCAAGCAGCGTGTTCCTCGACGTCGAGGCGCGCCGCGCAATTGGCTCGGGCTGGACGGCTGCGCTCACCGGCCGCCGCGGCTGGACCAGCTTTGCCAGCGGCCGCTTCCAGTCAGGCGCCTACGGCTTCGATCTTGCCAAGGGCGGCGTCCTCGGTTCGAGCGACCGCATCGGCCTGCGTATCGCCCAACCACTCCGGATCGAGCAGGGCGGCTTCTCGATGCTGCTTCCGACCGCCTACGATTACAGCACGCAGTCGGCGACCAGCAGCCTGGTCGGCTACTCGCTGTCCCCGAGCGGCCGCGAGATTGACGCGGAGCTCAGCTACGGCTCGTCGCTGTGGAACGATGCAGGCTGGATCGGCGCCAATCTGTTCGTCCGCCGCCAGCCCGGCCACATTGCCAGCGCCGACGACGACATCGGCGCCGCGATCCGCTTCACGCTGGGCTTCTAGTCGAGGGCTTCCAATCAGCGACCTCGACTCGACGACTTCCAGTCAGCGCGCGTCCGGTCAGCGGGGTCGGCCGAGCCCGTAGCTTGCAATGATCGGCGCCTCGCAGCCGTCGATCCGGCGATAGACCGACAAATACATGTCCGCCGCCGGAAGCTCGCCAAGCTTCTGCGCTCCCGGGCCTTCGCCCTGCTGCTGCGCGTGATAGCGGCTGATCGGCGGACAAGCGGCAGGCGCGCCAACGTTGGGGTCGAGCAACGGCATGGTACCGAGCGGCTGGGCACCGGGCGGCTGGGCACCGGGCGGCTTGGCACCGAGCGGCTTGACCTCGGCGCGCTGCTCAGGCTGGGTCGCCGTCGGACCCGCTGGCGCGGCGATCAACGCGGCCGGCAGCATCAGTGCCGGGGCGAGCAACAATAGTCGCATGACCATCTCCTCTGCCGCTGACTATAGCATTGGGCAACCGCTCTTGCGAGGTCAGACGGTGAAGCTCTCTCCGCAACCGCAGGCGCCCTTGGCATTGGGGTTCGCAAAGGTGAAGCCGGCGGCGAAATCGTCCTCGCGCCAGTCCATCACGCTTCCCACCAGGTACAGCACCGACCCGCCGTCGACATAAAAGGTGCCGCCGGGCGTCTCGATCTTCTCGTCGAACGCTTTCTCCTCGCCGACATAATCGACCGAGTAAGCGAGCCCCGAGCAGCCGCGCCGCGGCGTCGACAGCTTGACGCCGATCGAGCCCGCGGGCGCGCGTGCCATCAGATCGGCAATGCGCTGCTCGGCCGCGGGCGTCAGGATGATCGCCGCCTTCCGGACGCGGGTGCGAGGTTCGGCAATGTCCATCATAGCATCCCCAGTTCGAGCCGCGCTTCGTCGCTCATCTTGCTCGGGTCCCACGGCGGATCCCACACCAGCTTGACCTCGGCATCGCGAACGCCGGGCACCGACAATACGCGAAGCTCGACCTCGCCCGGCATCGACTCGGCTACCGGGCAATGCGGCGTGGTCAGCGTCATCGTCACCACCGCGTCGCAATCCTCGCTGACCGCCACGTCGTAGATCAGGCCGAGTTCGTAGATGTCGACCGGGATCTCGGGATCGAAGATCGTTTTCAACGCCTCGACGATCGCCGCCTGCAAGTCGCCGCCTGCGCCATGCTCCGGCTCCGCGGGTTTCTGTTCGGCGAGGAAGCCCGCAAGATAGTCGCGCTTGCGCTCGAACTCGGGGTT
>JASLBJ010000055.1 GCA_030146725.1 Sphingomicrobium sp.
GAAATTGTCGAGAGCCTGCTCGGGCCCTCGCCGGTGCCGGTCGATGAGATCATCCGTTTGTCGGGCGCGCGCAGCGGGGCGGTGCAGATGGCGCTGCTCGAGCTCGACCTCGCCGGGCGCATCGATCGGCACGCGGGCGGAAAAGTCAGCCTCAAGGACGCTTGACGAGCCGGGCCGTGCCTCGCCACCCTCGTGCGTATGCGTGAGAACATCCAAACAAGGTTGGCCAGATGAAGCTGGTCGTCGTCGAGTCGCCTGCCAAGGCGAAAACCATCGAGAAGTACCTCGGTCCGGGTCACCGCGTGCTGGCGAGCTACGGCCATGTCCGCGATCTTCCGCCTAAGGACGGGTCGGTCGATCCCGACGAAGGGTTCGCGATGCTGTGGGAGTCCTATCCGGACAAGGCCAAGCAGCTGAAAGCGATCACCGACGAGGCGAAGTCGGCCGATACCTTGATCCTGGCGACCGATCCGGACCGCGAGGGGGAGGCGATCAGCTGGCACGTCCAGGAGGTGCTGAAGAAGCGAAAAGCGCTTCCGGCACATGTCGAGCGGGTGACGTTCAACGCGATCACCAAGTCGGCGGTGCTGGAGGCGATGGGCCGACCACGCGAGCTCGACGAGGATCTGATCGATGCCTATCGGGCGCGGCGGGCGCTCGATTATCTGGTCGGGTTTACCTTGTCGCCGATCCTGTGGCGCAAGTTGCCGGGCGCAAAGTCGGCGGGGCGGGTGCAGTCGGTGGCGCTGAGGATCATCGTCGATCGCGAGCGCGAGATCGAGCTGTTCCGGGCGCAGGAATACTGGCAGGTCGGGGCGACCTTCGAGGCTGACGGGCAGACCTTCGGTGCTCGGCTGGTGCAGCTTGATGGCAAGAAGCTCGACCGCTTGGCGATCGGCAGCAAGGGCGACGCGGACGCGGCCAAGGCGGTGGTCGAGGCCGGCAAGTTCACCGTCCAGTCGGTCGAAACCAAGCCGTTCGTACGCAACCCGCCGCCGCCATTCACGACCTCGACGCTGCAGCAGGAGGCGTCGCGCAAGCTCGGCTTCTCGGCGAGCCACACGATGCGGGTTGCCCAATCGCTCTACGAAGACGGGCTGATCACCTACATGCGGACGGACGGGGTCGACATGGCAGGCGAGGCGATCAGCGCGGCGCGAAAGGCGATCGCGGCGCGCTACGATGCGGGATACGTGCCCGATCATCCGCGCAAATTTCAGAGCAAGATCAAGAATGCGCAGGAGGCGCATGAGGCGGTTCGGCCGACCGATTTCTCGCGCCCACGCGGCGGGACGGGCGATCATGCGCGGCTGTACGAGCTGGTCTACAACCGTGCGCTGGCCAGCCAGATGGCCTCGGCGCGGCTCGAGCGGACGACAGTCGAGCTGAGTGACGGCGCGGCGCGCGCGGTGCTTCGTGCGAGCGGGCAGGTGGTGCTGTTTCCAGGCTACCTTGCGCTCTACGAAGAGGGCCGCGACGAAAAGGCCGAGGACGAAGAGGGCGCCCGGATGCCCGCGATGCGCAAGGGCGATGCGCCGTACAAGAAATCGGTCGATTCGAGCCAGCACTTCACCCAGCCACCGCCGCGTTTTTCCGAAGCGAGCCTGGTCAAGAGGTTGGAGGAGCTCGGGATCGGGCGGCCGTCGACCTATGCGGCGACGCTGCAGACGCTGAAAGACCGCGAATATGTGCGGGTCGAGAAGAACCGCTTCATCCCCGAGGAGAGCGGACGGCTGGTGACGGCGTTCCTCGAGCGCTTCTTCGAGCGCTATGTGAACTACGATTACACCGCGGAGCTCGAGGAAGGGCTCGACGACGTGTCGGGCGGGCGGGTCGGCTGGCAGGCGCTGCTCGAGGCGTTCTGGCGCGACTTCAAGCCGAAGGCGGGCGAGGTGATGGACCAGAAGCCGTCGGAAGTGACGGCGGCGCTCGACGAGTTCCTGGCGCCGTGGCTGTTCGCTGCCAAGGAAGACGGGACCGATCCGCGCATCTGCCCGAATTGCGGCAGTGGGCGGCTTGCCCTGCGCGGCGGCAAGTTCGGCGCGTTCGTCGCCTGCTCGAACTATCCCGAGTGCAAATACACCCGCAAATTCGGGCAGAGCGAGGCCGATGCGCAGGTCGATGGCCCGACCGATCTTGGCAATGGCATCAGCCTGAAGAGCGGACGTTTCGGCCCCTACGTTGAGCGCGGCGAGGGCGACGAGATCAAGCGCGCATCGATTCCCAAGGACGTTCCGGTCGAGGGGCTCAGTACCGAGATGGCGGAGCAGTTGCTGTCGCTGCCGCGGAGCGTCGGTACGCATCCGGAAACGGGCGAGCGGATCACGGCGTCGATCGGGCGTTACGGGCCGTATCTGGCGCATGCGGGGAAGTATGCGCGGCTGCAGTCGACCGCAGAAGTGTTCGAGACGGGGATGAACGCGGCGGTGGCCAAGCTTGCCGACGCGGCGTCGGGGGCGGATCGCAAGCGCGGGGCTACGCGCGAGCCGATTGCGGTGCTTGGGGCGCATTCGGAGAGCGGCAAGGAATTGAAGGTGCTCGAGGGGCGCTACGGGCCGTACGTCAGCGACGGGACGGTTCATGCGACGCTGCCTAAAGCAGCCGATCCGAGGGCGGTGACGCTCGAGGAGGGGATCAGGCTGATCGACGAGAAGGCGGCCAAGGCGCCGGTCAAGAAGGGCGGGCGCAAGCCGGCGAAGAAGGCCGCGCCGGCGAAGGCAAAAGCGCCCGTGGAAGCGAAGGCCAAGGCTCCGGCGACGAAGAAGGCTCCGGCTAAGAAGAAGGCTCCGGCGAAAAAGGTGGCGGCCAAGTGATCGCGATCCGGTTGCAGCGGCTGGCGCATGGGGAGGGATTGCCGGTCCCTGCCTACGCCAGCGAGGGCGCGGCCGGGATGGACGTGGTCGCGGCGGAGGCACTGGTGCTTGCGCCGGGGCAGCGTCATGCGGTGGCGACGGGGTTCGCGATTGCGATCCCGGAGGGTTTCGAGGTCCAGGTGCGGCCGCGTTCGGGGCTCGCGCTCAAGCATGGGGTGACGTGCCTCAACACGCCGGGGACCATCGACAGCGATTATCGCGGCGAGGTGAAGGTGATCCTGGCCAACCTCGGGAACGAACCGTTCGAGGTGCACCGGGGCGAGCGGATCGCGCAGCTGGTGCCGGCGCCGGTGCTCAAGGCGCGGTTCGATGAGGTCGAGGTGCTGGACGTGACCGGGCGTGGGGCTGGCGGGTTCGGGAGCACCGGACGGTGACGGCTTGGCCGACCTGACCGACGCGGAGCTCGAGCGCTATGCGCGGCATATCGTGTTGCCGCAGGTTGGCGGGGTCGGGCAGCGTAGGATTGCCGCGGCGCGAGTTGCGATCATCGGCGCCGGAGGGATCGGGAGTGCGGTCCTATCGTCGCTGGCGGGGGCGGGAGTCGGGAAGCTGACTGTCGTCGACGACGATGTCGTCGATCTCACGAACTTGCAGCGCCAGCCCATCTTTGCCGAGGTCGATGTGGGTTCGGGAAAGGCCGAGCGCGCCGCGGCGTTCGTGCGGGGGCTTAACCGGTTCGTC
>JASLBJ010000239.1 GCA_030146725.1 Sphingomicrobium sp.
TAGGTTTGGCGTCACGCTGCCCCTGGTAGCGCTGCTTGCCGCGTGCGGCAGCGGCGGCGGCAGTGGCTCGGGTGGAGGATCGGCGCAGCAGATCAAGATCGTCGGTTCGTCGACCGTCTATCCGTTCACCACTGCGGCGGCCGAAGAATTCCAGCGCGCGAATGCCGGCCAGAGCGCAATTGTCGAGTCGACCGGGACCGGCGCGGGATTGAAGCTGTTCTGTGCCGGCGTCGGCTCTAACCGTCCCGATCTCGTCAATGCGTCGCGGCGGATCAAGGCGAGCGAGCTTGCCGACTGTAACAAGAACGGCGTGGCGCAGGTCATCGAATTCCCGATCGGGATCGATGGACTGGCGGTGATCGAGTCGGTCAACACGGCTCCGCTCAGCCTGACGCTGCGCGACCTTTACGCCGGTCTTGCCGCGACGCCGTTCGGCAAGCCGCAGACCGCGCAGACCTGGAAGGACGTAAATCCGGCGCTTCCGGCGACCAAGATCCGGGTGCTCGGCCCTCCCCCGACCTCGGGCACGCGCGACAGCCTCAACGAGCTATTCCTTGCCAAGGGCTGCGAAAGCGACCCGGCGATGAAGGCGCTGAAAGAGACCGACGAGAGCCAGTATCAGACGATCTGCACGCGGATCCGCGAGGACGGTGCGTTCGTCGAAGCTGGCGAGAACGACAATCTGCTGGTGCAGAAGATCTCGACTGATCCAGGCGCGCTCGGCGTTCTGGGCTACAGCTTCCTGTCGGAGAACAGGGACCGCGTGCGACCGGTGAGGATCAACGGCGTGAACCCGACCGACGCGACGATCACCGACCTCAGCTATCCCGGTGCCCGCGTGATCTATCTCTACGCCAAGGGTGAGCACATCCGCGCCAAGCCGGCGATCCGCACGTTCATCGAGGCCTATTCCAAGCTCACCAACAAGGGCGGACTGCTCGAGCGGCGCGGACTGGTGCCGTTCGCCGCAGCCGAAGCAGCGGCTGCTGCCAAGCAGGCGTCCGAGTTGAAAGTCCTTACCGCAGACGAACTGAAGTAGCCGGCACCCTTAGCAATGTCGCTGACCACCGCGCTTGTCGTGATCATCCTGCTCGGCGCCGGCGCCGGAGTGCTGGGATACCGGCGCGCGGCCAGGTTGCGGACCACCGGCCGGCTGCACTCGTTGCCTGCCTACCATGCCGCGCATGCGATGATCTGGACCGTCGTTCCAGCCTTGCTGCTGCTGGCGATGTGGACGCCGGTCCAGGGCGGGCTGGTCGAGCAGGCGGTGCTCGCTTCTCCGGAAGGGCGCGTGCTGCCCGACTTCGACATGCAGCGCGAGGCCATATTGACCGAAGCGCGGCAGATTGCCCGCGGTCAGCGCGAAGCCGGGTTCAACCCGGAATCGACCACCCTTGCGCCGCGCTTCAGCGAAGCCGAGCAGCGGCTTGCACTGATCGGCGGCGGCCTCGCGATCCTGCTTGCGCTCGGCGGCGCGGGGTTTGCGCTGCGCCGGAGCGCACCCAAGTTCCGCGCCCGGACCGGTGTCGAACGGTGGCTGATGGCGCTGTTGATCGGCGCGTCGCTGATCGCCATCCTGACGACGTTGGGCATCCTGCTGTCGCTGATGTTCGAGAGCCTGCGCTTCTTCAAGATGGTGCCGCCCGCCGACTTCCTGTTCGGGACGCAATGGAGTCCGCAGACCGCGATCCGCGAGGACCAGGTCGGATCGTCGGGCGCATTCGGGTCGATACCGTTGTTCTGGGGGACGATCTTCATCGGTGCGATCATTGCGATGATCGTCGCCATCCCGCTTGGGCTGATGAGCGCGATCTACCTCACCCAATATGCCCATACGCGGGTGCGGGCTTGGATGAAGCCGCTGCTCGAAATCCTCGCGGGCGTTCCGACGGTGGTCTACGGTTATTTCGCCGCGCTGACCGTGGCGCCGGCGGTGCGCGATCTTGGCCTATCGATCGGGATCAGCTCGGCAAGCAGCGAGAGCGCGCTTGCCGCCGGGCTGGTGATGGGAATCATGATCATCCCGTTCATCAGCTCGATGGCCGACGATTCGATCGCAGCGGTGCCCCAGGCGATGCGCGACGGAAGCCTGGCGATGGGCGCGACCAAGTCCGAGACGATCCGCCGGGTCGTGCTCCCCGCCGCGCTTCCGGGCGTCGTCGGCGGCGTGCTGCTGGCCGTCAGCCGGGCGATCGGCGAGACGATGATCGTCGTCATGGCCGCCGGACTGGCCGCGAACATGACCGCCAATCCGTTCGCCAGCGTGACCACCGTCACCACCCAGATCGTGCAATTGCTGACCGGCGACCAGGAGTTCGACAGCGCCAAGACGCTCGCGGCGTTTGCGCTCGGGCTGGCGCTGTTCCTGATCACTTTGGTGCTCAACCTGATCGCGCTGAGCTTCGTGCGGAAATATCGTGAGGCTTATGAATAGCGTCGACGCCCCCGGCGCGCGGCAGCCGATGAGTAGCGCCGACGACCTCGTCGCGCGGCAGCCGATGAGTAGCGCGGAAGCGTCCTCGCGCTGGGTCGACGGATCGATGCAGGCGCGCGTCCGCCGCCGCTATGCCGCCGAGCGCCGCTTCCGGCTGCTCGGGCTGGCGGCGGTTGCGCTGTCCGGGCTGTTCCTCGCTTTCCTGCTTGGGACGATGCTGTACCGCGGCGTCGGCGGCTTCAGCCAGTTCGAAGCCGCGGTCACGATCGATCTGCCGCGATCGGACCTGATCGTCGATCCGGCGCTGCTGCGCGGCGACGATGCGCAACAACTGCTTGCCGGGTCCGATCTCCAGAGCCCGCTGTCGCTCGCCGCCGCAACGGCGTTCGGACCGGCCGCCGAGGAACTGTTTTCGGCCGCTGCGGCGCGCGCGCTTGGCCGCCAGATCATCGCCGACCCGACTTTGCTCGATGAGCGCAGGACCGTCTGGCTGCCGGTGTCCAGCCGGATCGACGTCGCGGCCAAAGGCACGGGCGAAGCGGCAAGCGAGCGGTTGGTCGCGCAGCTCGAGTCGAAAGGCGCGCTGCGACGCGTGTTCAATGCCGATTTCCTGCGCTCGTCGGACGCCACCGACCCGTCGGCGGTCGGGGTCTGGGGAGCGCTCAAGGGCAGCTTCCTGACGATCATCGTCACGATGCTGCTCGCGTTCCCGGTCGGCGTGCTGTCGGCGGTCTATCTCGAGGAGTTCGCACGGCGGAACCGCTGGACCGACGCGATCGAGGTTTCGATCAACAATCTTGCCGCGGTGCCGTCGATCATCTTCGGGCTGCTGGGCCTGGCCGTGTTCCTCAACTTCATGCACCTGCCGCGCTCGGCGCCGCTGGTCGGGGGCCTGACGCTGGCGCTGATGACGATGCCGGTGATCGTCATCGCCGGGCGCAACGCGATCAAGTCGGTGCCGCCGTCGATCCGCGACGCGGCGCTCGGGGTCGGCGCGTCCAAGATGCAGGTCGTGTTCCACCATGTCCTGCCGCTTGCGTTGCCCGGGATCCTGACCGGCACGATCATCGGCATGGCGCGCGCTCTGGGTGAGACTGCGCCGCTGCTGATGATCGGGATGCGCGCGTTCATCGCTGCTCCGCCAAGCGGGCTGGTCGAGCCGGCGACGGTGCTTCCGGTGCAGATCTTCCTGTGGTCCGACGAGGTCGACCGCGGTTTCGTCGAGAAGACCAGCGCCGCCATTATCGTGCTGCTCCTGTTCATGCTGCTGATGAACGGGCTCGCTATCTATCTTCGCAACCGCTTCGAGCGCCGCTGGTGATGCCCATGAAAGAAAAAACGCCGATCCTGACCAACTCGTCGATGCCGTTCCCGTCGGTGGCGGTGACGTCCGATGCCGCGTCGGACGACGCCGGTCTGCGCAAGGAAGACGAGGCCTGGACCGGGGTGCCCGAGCCCGCCGCTGGGCGGCCGCTGGTGACGGTCGAGACACCTCCGCCCGAGCCGCAGGATACGGCCGAGCCCGCCACGGCTGGCGCGCCCAAGATGCAGGCCCGCAACGTCAGCGTGTTCTACAGCGACAAACAGGCGCTCAAGGACGTGTCGATCGACATCAACAATGACCGCGTGACCGCCTTCATCGGCCCGTCCGGATGCGGCAAGTCGACCTTCCTGCGCTGCCTCAACCGGATGAACGACACCATTTCGACGGCCCGCGTCGACGGGCGGATCGAGCTCGACGGACAGGATATCAACGCGTCGGCGATGGACGTCGTCCAGCTTCGCGCCCGTGTCGGGATGGTGTTCCAGAAGCCCAACCCGTTCCCGAAGTCGATCTTCGAGAACGTCGCCTACGGCCCGCGCATCCACGGGCTTGCGTCGGGCAAGGCCGAGCTCGAAGGGATCGTCGAGAACTCGCTCAAACGCGCGGGGCTGTGGGAAGAGGTCAAGGACCGGCTGGCGGAAAGCGGCACCGCATTGTCGGGCGGGCAGCAGCAGCGGCTGTGCATCGCGCGGGCAATCGCGGTCGATCCGGAGGTCATCCTGATGGACGAGCCGTGCTCGGCGCTTGATCCGATCGCCACCGCGAAGATCGAGGAGCTGATCCACGAACTGCGCGGGCGCTACGCAATCGCGATCGTCACCCACAACATGCAGCAGGCCGCGCGCGTGTCGCAGCGGACCGCTTTCTTCCACCTCGGCGAGCTGGTGGAATACGGCAAGACGACCGAGATCTTTACCAATCCGCACGAACAGCGGACCCAAGACTATATCACCGGCCGCTACGGCTGATCGGAGCGCAGGAACCCATGCAGCAGCAAACCGGCGGACATACGCTCAAAGCCTTCGACCAGGACATCGACCGGCTGCGCGCGCTCATCAGCCAGATGGGCGGGCTTGCCGAACATGCGATCGGCGAGGCGATGCGCTGCCTGATCCAGCGCGATACCGAGGGCGCGATGCGGGTGGTCGAAAACGACCGCAAGCTCGATGCACTGGAGGTCGAGACCGAGCGCCGCGCGGTGCAGCTGATCGCGCTTCGCGCGCCGATGGCCGGCGACCTTCGTGACGTCGTCGCCGCGCTCAAGATTTCGGGCGTCGTCGAGCGGATCGGCGACTATGCCAAGAATATCGCCAAGCGCGTCCCGCTGCTCGAGAATGTCGGCAAGATCGAGCCGATCTCGCTGCTGCCCGAGATGGCGCGGATCGCCACCGGCATGGTTCACGACGTGCTCGATGCGTTCGTCGAACGCGACGCCGAGGTCGCTTTACGGGTGTGCGAGCGCGACAATGCGGTCGACGATTTCTACGATTCCATCTTCCGCACCTTGCTCACCTACATGATGGAAAACCCGCATAACATCGGCCAGTCGGCGCACTTGCTGTTCGTCGCCAAGAACATTGAGCGGGTCGGCGACCATGCGACCAACATCGCCGAGATGGTCTATTACGCAGCGACCGGCCAGCACATGCCCGAACGGTCGAGAACCTCCCAGCTCGGCTTGAAATAGAAGGGCACGCACATGGCCGCCAAACGACTTTTGCTGGTCGAGGACGACCGCGCGCTGGCCGATCTGGTCAGCTTTCACTTCGAACGATCGGGCTATGACGTCAGCCGCACCGGCGACGGCGAGGAAGCCTTGATCCTGGTCGACGAGCTGAAGCCCGACGCGGTGATCCTCGATTGGATGATCGAGGGCATCAGCGGGATCGAGGTGTGCCGCCGCCTGCGCCGCCGCGCGACGACGGCCAACGTGCCGATCATCATGCTCACCGCGCGCGGCGAAGAGGACGACCGCGTGCGCGGGCTCGAGACCGGGGCCGACGATTATGTGACCAAGCCGTTCAGTCCCAAGGAACTGGTCGCGCGCGTCGGTGCGGTGCTTCGCCGGGTTCGGCCCGCGCTCGCTGCCGAGACGCTTGAATATGCCGGGGTCGAGATGGACCTCAGCGCGCACCGCGTGCGCCGCGCCGGCTCTGCGGTATCGCTCGGGCCGACCGAGTACCGGCTGCTTCGCCACTTCCTCGAGAACCCCGGCCGGGTGTTCTCGCGCGAGCAGTTGCTCGACACGGTGTGGCCGCACGGCGAGGACATCGAACTGCGCACGGTCGACGTGCATATCCGCC
>JASLBJ010000246.1 GCA_030146725.1 Sphingomicrobium sp.
AGAACAGGCGGATCCTGGGGCTGACACAATGACGGGCGAACAGGGGGGCGTAACGACCATGGACATGACCACGCGGGCGCGGCTGTCGCTCATGATGTTCCTGCAATATTTCGTGTGGGGCGCGTGGTTCGTGCCGTTCGCGACCTATCTGACCCGCAACGGGCTGCAGGACTCGGTCGGTACGATCTACTCGGCGCAGGGCTGGGCGGCGATCGCCGCGCCGTTGTTCGTCGGCGCGATCGCCGACCGCTATTTTGCGGCGGAAAAGGTGATGGGCATCCTCCATCTGTTCGCCGGCGCTTTGCTGTTCCTGCTGTCGAGTGTCGGGGCCGACGCAGGCACGATGTTCATGGCGACGCTCGGCGTCCTGCTCGCCTACATGCCGACGATCGCGCTCTCCAACACCGTCGCGCTCAACGCGGTAACCGACACCGAGAAGGAGTTCCCGGCGCTGCGCGTGTTCGGCACCGTGGGCTGGATCGTCTCGGGCCTGATCGTCGGCTTCGTGCTTCCAGGCGAAGCCGAGCGCACGGCCCAGCCACTGCAACTCGCGGCGTTCGTGTCGATCCTGTACGGGCTCTACTCGTTCACCTTGCCCACGACACCCCCGCGCGCCGGCCAGGGCAAGGCCTCCATTGCAACTCTGCTCGGCCTCGACGCGATCCGACACGCAGACCGCAGTTTCTGGACGCTGATCATCTGCTCGATGCTGATGATGATCCCCTTCTCCTTCTACAACGTTTACGCGAACCCGTTCCTCGATGACATCGGGATGGACAATCCGGCCGCGGTGCAGACCCTCGGCCAGGTGTCCGAAGTCGGCTTCCTGCTGCTGCTGCCGCTGTTCTTCCGCTTCGTAGGGATCAAGGGCGTGCTGTTCATCGGCATGGCTGCCTGGGCGCTGCGCTATGTACTGTTTGCCAACGGCTTCAACGCCGACGGCCCGATCCAGCCGATGATCTACCTTGGCCTTGCTTTGCACGGCGTCGGTTTCGACTTCGTGTTCGTCGCCGCGACAATCTGGGTCGGCAAGCATTTCGCCGCCGAGGCGAGCAGCCGCGCGCAGTCGTTCCTCGCGCTGATGACCTGGGGCGTCGGCTATCTGATCGGCAGCAACATCGCCAATGCGGTGCAGATCAGCGCAGGCGCGGGGGCCGCGACCGACTGGAACAGCTTCTGGCTGCTCCCCGCGGGCTTTGCGGCGGTCACCGCGCTGATCTTCCTGGTCGCCTTCCGCGATACCAAGGACAAGGTCGAGCCGGCTGCGGCGTAGCGGCTACTTGCGCTTCAGCACCCAGTTCAGCCCACCCGAGACGTGGCGGAGAAAGTAGGGTTCGCTATAGCTCTCTTCGGTGTGACCCATCGCGGTGTAGAACACGCGTCCGCCCTCGAAATTGTGCGACCATGAGACCGGGTTCGGATTGACGTCCTTCGCGCCGATCGATTGCGGGTCGAGCGTGACGAGCAGGTTCGCCTCGGCGTTATAGTCGTCGAAGTAGTACCACTCGTCGTTGCGCGTGATCGTCGCCGGAAGACCGACCGTCGAACGGTGCTTCCGATCGATAACCTTGACCGTCCCCTTGGGCGTACCCTCGGGATGACTCGCGAAATGGCCGCCGATCAGCCGCTGGTACCACGGCCAGTGATAGTGCGAATCGGATGCGGCATGGATCCCGACGACTCCGCCACCGCGCCGCACGAACGCCTGTAACGCCGAGCGCCGCGCCCCCTGGAACCACTCCGACTCGGGCTTCTTGGGATCGGTGCTGGTGCTGAGGAAGATAATCGCATCGAATTCCTTCAGCCGCTCGGGAGTGAAGACCGCCGGATCCTCGCTCGGCACCATCGCGATCCCCTCACGCGTACCAAGCGTGCGCAGCGCCGCAACTCCGGGCTCGATCGAGGCATGGCGATAGCCGGTCGAATGCGAGAACAGCAGCACGCGTTTATCCGCAGTGGCCGCACCGGCCGGTGCGGCCGCAAAGGCTGCCGTCGACGCCGCAAGGATGCTCAGCCGGCGCAATTTCCCGATCATACCAACTCCCATGGTTCAAAACTCTATCGCGCCACTTAAGCGCATGAATTGCAACCGGAAATCAGATCGCATCGCGACTGGTCCGGCTGGACAGCGCACTTTATCCCGATTATGGGAGCGCTAACAAGAGACGCGGGAGGGGCACTTGTTTTCAACGGACGATCTGCCGGTGCTCGACCGCCGTGCCCTCATGCGCAACGCGATCCTGCTCGTCGGCGGAAGCCTTGCCGCAGCCTCGCCTGCCGCAGCACTGGCCCGGCCTGCCAAACGCGCTGCGCGCACCAAGCCTGCGCGCTTCTTCACGCCCGCGCAGATGGCTGCGGTCACCCAGGTCATCGACATCATGGTCCCGCGCACCGACACGCCCGGTGCCAAGGATGCCGGCGTGCCGAAAACGCTCGACTCGCTGATGATCACCTGGGCCTCGGCAGAGCGGCAGACGCAGTTCCGCGCGATGGCCGACAGCTTCGTCGCATCGAAGCTGCTGTCGCAGCCCGCAGCACAGCGCATCGAGCTGGTGCGCGCAATCGACGCCGAAAAGCTCAAAGCCTGGGACCCCGCGTACGTAAAGTTCAAGGACCTCGTCCTGACGCTTTACTATCTTTCGGAAATGGGCGCGACCAAGGAGCTCCGCTACGAGCTCATCCCCGGCAAGTTCGAGCCCTGGACCGAGATTGCGGACGACGCCCGCGCCTGGGCCGTTTGAGGAATTATCGATGTTCGACGCAATCGTAGTTGGCTCAGGAATGAGCGGCGGCTGGGCAGCCAAGGAACTCACCGAGCGGGGCCTCAAGACCCTGGTGATCGAGCGCGGCCAGCACATCGAGCATGGCGCCGACTACAAGGATTCGCTCTCCCCATGGGAGCTCGAGAATTACGGGATGGTGCCCGAAGAGGAAGCTGACGAGCATTACGCGATTCAAAAGCAGTGCTACGCATTCTCGACTGCTAACCAGCATTTCTGGGTCAAGGACAGCGAGCACCCGTATTCGGTTGCCGAGGGCAAGCCATTCATGTGGATCCGTGGCTACCATCTTGGCGGCCGCTCGCTGATGTGGGCGCGGCAGTCGTACCGCCTGTCGCCGCTCGACTTTGAGTCGAACCGTCTTGACGGGCACGGCTCGGACTGGCCGATCCGCTACGAGGACATGGCGCCGTGGTACGACCATGTCGAAACCTTTGCCGGGATTAGCGGATCGAAAGAAAATCTGCCCCAGCTTCCGGACGGCAAGTTCCTGCCGCCGATGGAACTGACCGGCGCCGAAAAGGACTTCAAGCAGAAGCTCGAGGCGACTTGGCCGACGCGCAAACTGATCATCGGCCGCTGCGCGCATCTGACCGAAGCCCAACCGCAGCATGAGGAGCTTGGCCGCATCACCTGCCAGTACCGCTCCCTGTGCGAGCGCGGCTGTTCCTACGGCTCCTATTTCTCGAGCCTCAGCGCGACGCTGCCCGCTGCCGAGCGCACCAACAACATGACGATCGTCACCGACGCGATCGTCCACAGCGTCATCTACGATCCCAAGACCGGCAAGGCGTCGGGCGTGCGCGTGATCGACGCCAAGACCAAGCAGGGCCGCACCTACGAGGCCAAGGTCGTGTTCCTGTGCGCATCGGCGATTCCGACCGCGCAGATCATGCTCAACTCCCAGTCCGAGGCCTTCCCTAACGGCATCGCCAACAAGTCGGACGCGGTCGGCCGCTACCTGATGGACCACATCAGCGGCATTGGCGCCGGCGGCGTCTATCCGGGGTTCGAGGCGCGCTACCATCGCGGCCGCCGTCCCAACGGCTTCTACATCCCGCGCTACCGCAACGTCACCGAGCCGACCGACGAATTCGTCCGCGGCTTCGGCTTCCAGGGGGGCGTTATGCGCGATTCCTGGCGCCGCGGCGTGCACAAGCCCGGCGTCGGCGCCGAGTATAAGGCGAGCCTGCGCGCTCCCGGTCCGTGGCGCGTCGGGGTCGGCGGCTTCGGCGAGATGCTTCCGCGCGCCGACAACCGCGTCACGCTTCACCCGAGCAAGATCGACCAATGGGGCATGCCGCTGGTCCACATCGACTGCTCGCTCGGCGACAACGACAAGAAGATGATCACCCGCATCCGCGCCGACGCAAAGGAGATTCTCGAGCGCGCCGGCTGCACCGACATCCACGTCGGCGAGCATTACGGCGGCCTTGGACTCGGTATCCACGAAATGGGCACCGCGCACATGGGCAAGGACCCGACCAAATCGGTGCTCAACCAGTACAACCAGTCCCATGACGTGCCCAATTTGTTCGTCACCGACGGCGCCTGCATGGCCTCGGGGGGGTGCCAGAACCCGTCGCTCAGCTACATGGCGATGTCCGCTCGCGGAGCGCATTTCGCGGCCGAGTTCCTCAAGGCCGGCCGGATCTAGATCGTAAGGAGACCTCAATGACCTTCGCACTAAAGGCCGGCCTGCTGCTTGCCGGCATGACCCTCGCCGTCACTCCCGCCGCTGCTCGCGAGCATCAGGTCAAGATGCTCAACAAGGGCGGCGACGGCAGCCTGATGGTGTTCGAGCCGGCCTTCATCAAGGCGGCGCCCGGCGACACGGTCAAGTTCCTGGCGACCAACAAGGGTCATAACGCCGAGACGATCGCCGGCATGCAGCCCGCGGGCACGCCCACCTTCAAGGGCAAGCTCAACGAGGAAATCGTCGTCAAGCTGAGCAAGCCGGGCGTCTACGGCTACAAGTGCCTGCCGCATCTTGGCATGGGCATGGTGGGCGTGATCCAGGTCGGCAGCGCGACCAACAAGGGTCAGGCGGTTGCCGCCGCGGCGAAGCTTCCAGGCCTCGGCAAGAAGCGCATGATCGAACTGCTCGCCAAGGTTCGCTAGACCTTGCGGGCCGCTCGCGTCGGGCTCGCACTCGCGGCCCTGACGTTCGCGGCCGCAACCCTCGCCGCCCCCGACGATCCCGCTCCCGACACAGAGTGGCCGGCAGTCGGCGGCGGCGGGGACAACATCAAATACTCTCCCCTTGCGCAAATCACGCCCGCGAACGTCCACCGGCTCGAAGTTGCCTGGACGTTCGACAGCGGCGAAGCCTTCGACGGATCGGAGATGCAGACCAATCCGCTGGTGATCGGCGGAGTGCTGTACGCGGTCACGCCCAGGCAGCGGCTGGTCGCACTCGATGCCGCAAGTGGGCGCCTGCTGTGGAAGTTCGATCCGCATCGCGGCGAGGAGCCGTCCGGCACGGGGCGGACGCGCGGTCTAGCCTGGTGGACCGACGGACGGAGGAGCACGCTGTTCCACTCGGCCGGTCCGTGGCTCCATGCGGTCGATGCGGCCACCGGAAAGGCACTTCCGGATTTCGGTGACGAAGGCCGCATCGACCTTCGCGAGGGTCTCACGCGCGAAGGGCAGACGCTGTCCGTGTCGGCGACGTCCCCGGGCGTCGTTTATCGCGACCTGCTGGTCATCGGCAGCGCGGTCGGCGAGGACCTGCCTGCGGCACCCGGCGACATCCGCGCGTTCGACGTGCACAGCGGCAAGCTGCGCTGGACTTTCCGCACCATCCCGGCCGCCGGGGAGCCTGGCTCGGCGACCTGGCCGGTCGGCGCCCGCGAGCACAGCGGCGGCGCGAACAGCTGGGCCGGCGTCACCCTCGACGCAGCGCGCGGGCTGGTGTTCGTGCCGACGGGGTCGGCCGCGTTCGACTTCTGGGGCGGCGACCGGCCCGGCGACAATCTCCATGCCAACAGCCTGGTCGCGCTCGACGCCGGCACGGGCAAGCGCGTGTGGTCGTTCCAGACCGTGCACCACGACATCTGGGACCGCGATCTTCCCGCGGCTCCCAGCCTGGTGCAGGTGAACCGGGACGGCCGCGTGATCGATGCCGTCGCCCAGGTCACCAAGACCGGCTACGTCTATCTCTTCGAACGTGCCACCGGCCAGCCATTGTTCCCGATCCGGGAGCAGCCCGCGCCCGCTTCCGATGTCCCCGGCGAGCGCAGCGCCGCGACCCAGCCGCGACCGCTGCTGCCGCCGCCGTTCGTTCGCCAGCTTTTCGACGAAGCCCAGGTCACGCGACGAACGCCGGCAGCGCAGGCCGACGTCGGGCGCCGCTTCGCCGGCCTTCGCAGCGGTCATCCGTTCACTCCGCCGAGCCTGCAGGGGACGATCGTCTTTCCCGGGCTCGACGGCGGCGCCGAGTGGGGCGGCGCGGCCTTCGACCCATCGAGCGGCCTGCTCTACGTCAATGCCAACGAGATGCCATGGATCGTGCGCCTCAAGCCGCGTGAGTTGGCCACCGGCAAGACGGTGCTTGCAAGCGAGCTGTACGAGGCGAACTGCGCCGGCTGCCACCGCTCGGACCGTATGGGCACTCCGCCGCAATTCCCCTCGCTGGTTCGGATCGGCGCCCGCCGCTCACGTGCGCAGGTCGCGTCGGTGATCCGCAAGGGCGCTTCTCGAATGCCCGCCTTTGCCGACCTCGGCGAAGCGTCGATCGACGCGCTCGTCGACCTTTTGCTCACGCGGCAGGACCGGCGCGTCGCAAGTGCCGGCGCGCCGCCGCGAGTGCCCTTCAACCACGACGGCTACAACCGCTTCCTCGACGCCGACGGCTACCCCGCCATCGCACCGCCATGGGGAACGCTGAGCGCGATCGATCTCGCGCACGGCACGATCCGCTGGCAGGTGCCGCTCGGTGAGTATCCGGCGCTTGCAGCCCAGGGCATGACCAGCACCGGGAGCGAGAATTATGGCGGGCCTATCGTGACCGCGGGCGGCTTGTTGTTCATCGGCGCGACCGTTTTCGACCGCAAGTTCCGTGCGTTCGACAAGGCAGATGGGCGGCTGCTGTGGGAAACCCTACTGCCCGCCGCCGGGACGGCGACGCCGGCGACGTACAGCGCCGGCGGCCGGCAGTTCGTGGTCATCGCGGCCGGCGGCGGCAAAGGCGGACAAAAGTCTGGCGGGAGCTACGTCGCCTTCGCTCTCCCGCCCGACCGCTAGAACTCCCAGCCGCTAGAACTCCCAGCCCTTGCGATACTGCCGGTCGAGGTGCTGGTTGGCATCGGGCACGTTGGTGATCCGTCCGGCCACGCCGTCATAGACGATCGGCTGCTCGGCCTTGAGCGCGACGATTCCGAGCAGCATCGTCTCGTTGAGCGGGACCGCATCCGCAAATGGTGAGGAGATCGCCTCCTCGCCGCGGATCGCGCGAATCCAGTTCATCTCATGCCCGTCCTGCCCACCCTGGATGCGCGGCAGCGACACCGGGATCGTCGCCGCGCGCTCACCCACGCCGGCGCCGAACAAAGCCGGTCGGTTGCCGTAGGTCTCGTGGGTCATCCAGCCGGCATCGCCGATCATCAGCACGCCGCCGCCTGGATCCATGCGGCCGGGCGGCATGCCCGTAGGGGTCGGCGGCATCAGCCCGCCATCGTACCAGGTCATGCTGACCGGCCCGCCCGGCGCATCGCCGAACTCGAAATGGGTGACGCTGGCGAGCGGATAGCTGGTCAGCACGTCCGGACCGCGCCGGTCCCACGGGTTGGTGTCGCCGCCCCACGGCGAGTG
>JASLBJ010000259.1 GCA_030146725.1 Sphingomicrobium sp.
TCGAAGAGGAAAAGGCGACCGATCAGAAACTGACACAGCTCGCCGAGGCGCGCCTCAATCGCCGCGCCGAGATGGAGACCTCGAATAGTCAGGTGTCAGGCGAATTCGCCTGAACTGACACTGGCCGCCCGGTCCAGCCGACCGGGCGGCCACAGATTAAGTCTACTATGTTCGGTGGACCGGCAGCTGGCTGCTGGTTCGCTTGGAACCGCTTATCAAGCAGCTAATCCTCCAGCGAACGGTCGCGTGCGGCGTACTACCTGCCCACTGCGCGGGGCAAATCCGCGTGCACCCGCAGCATCGCAATCCCGGCGCAGGCCATCACGACTGCAGCCGCAAGCATCGTCCAGATTGGCTCTCCGGGGAAAAAGGCGTTCATTACCGACCCCATGACCGTCGCGACCAGCAACTGCGGCAAGACGACGAACACGTTGAACAGCCCCATGTAGATGCCGAGCTTGTGTTGCGGCAGGCTGCTCGCAAGGATCGCGTATGGCATGGCGAGGATCGACGCCCACGCGATGCCGATGCCGATCTCCGACAGGACAAGCCAGTCGGGATCGCGGATCACGAGGAAGCTCGCAAAGCCGGCGGCACCTGCCAGAAGCCCGAGGATGTGCGTGCGCTGCTTGCCGAAGCGCGCGGCCAAGGCAGGCAGGAGCGTCAGTGCGGCTACAGCTGCAACGCCATTGTAGACCGCGAACAGAATGCCGACCCAATTGGCCGCTTCCTGATAAGCCGGGCTGCCCGGATCGGTGGTGCCGAACATGTTCTGCGCGACGACCGGTGTAGTGTTGATCCACATGATGAACAGCGCCGACCAGCTGAAGAACTGAACGACCGCCAGGCGTTTCATGATCGGCGGCATGCCGGAAAAGTCGCCGACGATGCGGCCGAGCATATTGGCGCTGCGGCCCTTGCGGGCGAGCAGGACGGCACCGAGCGAAATTGCGCCGTAGGCAACGAGGAGCCCGCCGAGCAGGTAAACCTCCTTTTCGAGATCGAACGCGCCGACCGAGCCGGCGATGACCAGGCCGGTAGCGATCCACGCCAGCGGTGCCCATAGCGGGCGCGCTGCCAGTGCTGCGGCGGTCTGCGCCTCGGAATGCAAATCGCCTTCGTCGCCGAACCCGGCGAGGTCGGCAGGGGAGTATTCCTTGGTCGCAAGGGTGGTCCAGAGCACGGCCAGGAACAGCGCCGCGCCACCGAACCAGAAGCTGTAGCGCACGGTGTCGGGGATACCGCCGTCAGGCGCTACGTTCGACACTCCCCACAAGTCCAGCAGCCACGGGAACATCGAGCCGAACACTGCGCCGGCGCCGATAAAGGCCGTCTGTACGGCGTAGCCGGCCGTGTGTTGATCCTTGCGCAGCATGTCGCCGACAAACGCACGGAACGGCTCCATTGAAATGTTGAGGCTGGCGTCGAGCAGCCACAGCAGCATCGCGGCTGCGATCAGCACGGACGCGTACGGCATCAGGAACAGCGAGAGGCCGGCGAGGATAGCACCGGCAAGGAAATAGGGCCGCCGCCGACCGAGCCGCCCGAGCCAGGTACGATCGGACATGTAGCCGACGATCGGCTGCACCAGCAGGCCGGTCAGCGGTGCGGCAACCCACAAGGCTGGCAGATCGTCGACGCTGGACCCAAGCGACTGGAAAATGCGCGACATGTTCGCGTTCTGCAGCGCAAAACCGATCTGGATGCCGAAAAAGCCGAACGAGATGTTCCACAGCCCCGCAAGGCTCTGCCGCGGCTTTTCGATGCCCCGCTTTTCGATGCGCGGCCTTTCAACGCCCGGCTCTTCCACGGCTGTCGCCAACGCACTCTCTCCCCCAGGATCCGCAATCAGGTGACAGATGCGTATCGCGGCGACAATGGCACCCGGGTCGTTGTGCAGTGCAGCGCATACGAATACGCAACTGCTTCCGAGCCGCTAACCGCCGATGCTGCTCGAGCCGCGCACCTTGAGGCTGGTGGACAGCTTGCTCGGCTCGGCCTTGCCCTTCTCAACGGCGTTCAGAAGCGCGTTGATGAGCGCTTCTCCTGCCCGGCGAGGGTCCTGCGCAACCGTCGTCAGCGGCGGGCTCGACAGGCTTGCGGCCGGAATGTCGTCGAAGCCGACGATCGCAACATCCGCTGGCACGGCAAGACCTCGCTCCTGCAGTGCATGCATGGTGCCGATCGCAGCCATGTCGCTGGCGGCGAAAACCGCGTCGAACCGAACTCCGCGCGAAACGAGTTCCGCGACCGCCTGACGGCCGGCCTGTTCGGTCGGCTCCGCACCGGCCTGAAGCTCTGGCCGCGCTTCCAGACCGGCCGCGCCCAACGCGCGGCAGTAGCCGCGCCAGCGATCCAGGAACTCGGGATAGCCATCGCTGACGGTGCCGACGAAAGCGACATTGCGGCGGTCGAGCCCGAGCAGATGCGTGGTCGCGTCGAAGCCGCCCTGTTCGTTGTCGGATCCGACGGTCAGGCCGGTCTGCCCTTCGCCCGCCGAGCCCCAGCGAACGAAGTGCGTGCCGCGCTCAAGCAGCTTTTCGAGCCGCGGCCGGTACTGCAGGTAATCGCCGTAGCCGAGCAGGATGATCCCGTCGGCCTTGCGGCTGTCTTCATAATCGACGTGCCAATCCGACGAGAGCTGCTGGAACGAGATCAGCAGGTCATAGCCTCGCAGCGCGCAGCAGCGCACCATCGGCCCCAGCATCGAGAGGTAGAACGGGTTGATCAGCCCGCCTTCGCTCGACCCTTCCTCGAAGAACAGCAGCGCCAGCGTGCGCGAGTGCTGGCGGCGCAGTCCCGACGCATTCTTGTCGACCTTGTACTGGAGCTGCTCCGCCGCCGCGATGATCCGGGCCCGGGTCTCGGCGCTGACCGACGTACTTCCGCTGAGGGCACGGGACACCGTCGGCTGCGACACGCCGGCGAGCTCTGCGATGTCGAACGAGGTCGGCCTGCGCTGCATGGTCCTCACCGCGGCGATGCGATTGCTCGAAGCCTAAGCGCCGTGCATACGTATGTATAGTTCCCCGCCCCCAATCTGCTGATAACCATGCGGATAAGCAGGGGCCAAGTGTCCCTGACGCGACATCGAAAACCGCAACAAGACGGTTCGATCCTGGGGGATAGATCATCATGAGTTCAGTGTCTTCGCGCTTGCGCCTTGTGGCGGCGGTGAGTCCGTTCGCGCTCGGTTTCGCCATGCTTGCGGCATCCGCTTCCGCCGCGGCCCAGACAGTGCCTGCCGACGATCCGGATGCGGTCGCGGCACCTCAGGAAACCGTCTCCTCCCCACAGGACCAGGCGGCGGCCGACGAGCCGGCCATCGTCGTGACGGGTTTTCGTGCGTCGCTTCAGAACGCCGTGAACACTAAGAAGCGCAACGACCAGATCGTCGAGTCAGTCTCGGCCGAGGACATCGGCAAGCTGCCTGACGCGTCCATCTCGGAGTCGATCGCCCGCTTGCCCGGCCTGACCTCGCAGCGTCTTGCCGGCCCGGGCCGAAGCTCGCTGATCACCGTTCGCGGCCTCGGCCCGGACTTCACCACGACGACCCTCAATGGCCGCCTCCAGACATCGACC
>JASLBJ010000276.1 GCA_030146725.1 Sphingomicrobium sp.
GGGTCAGTCGCACGCCTGGTGCAGCTTCCAGCCGAGCCAGGCGGCAGGAATGGTGGCGATGGCGACCATCAGCAGGCTGTCGGCAACGGTTACTCCAAGCTGCACCGCGGCAGTCAGGATCAGCGTCGCAGCGACCATGAAACCCGCATTGACGATGTTATTGGCGGCAATCGTCCGTGCGGTTTCCGACTTGGGCACCGTCGTCGTCAGGAACGCATACAGCGGGACCACGAACATACCGCCGGCGATTGCTACGCCGAGCAGGTCGATGACCACCATCCACGCGTTCGGCAGGTCGAGGAAATCGTGCATGCTGTGCAATTCGCCGCTGTTGACCGGCCATGTCCGGACGCGCCGATAGAGGTCGAGCACGAATAGCCCCATGGCGAGTGCGGACGCTGGTGCGTAGCGGGCAGCGACGTGGCCTTTTAGCAGTTGGTTGACGGCCACCGAGCCGACCGCGACCCCGACCGAGAAGACCGCGAGAAACAAGGTAGCGACCGTCTGGTCGGAGCCGAGGCTGTTCTTGACCAGCGGCGGGAACTGCGCGGCTAGGACCGCGCCGATCGCCCAGAAGAAGCTGATCGACACGATCGCCAGGAACAGCCGGCGGATGTGGAGCGTGCCGCTGACCAAGGTGATTGATGCGCGAACGATGTTCCAGTCGACGATCAGCGGCGGCGCACCTGGCTCGGGCGGCGCAGCGGGCACCTTGCCGCCCGCGATCCGCCCGGCGATCGCGACCAGCAGCACGGCCAGTGCCGCCCATTCGGCGTGGAAGCTGCCGTCTGGATTCTCGAGCACTAGGAGGCCGCCGAGCAGCGTTCCGCCGAGGATCGCGATATAGGTCCCAGCCTCGACCAGGCCGGTGCCGCCAAGCACCTCGTCATCCTCGAGGTGCTGCGGCAGGATCGCATATTTGATCGGCCCGAAGAACGTCGAGTGGACGCCCATCGCGGCCAGTGCGAGCAGCAGCAGCGGGATGTTGTGGAGCAGCAGGCCAGCAGCTCCCGCGATCATGATCAGGATCTCGGCGGTCTTGACGACCCGCACGATCGCCGCCTTGTCGCCCGCGTCAGCGAGTTGGCCGGCAAGCGCCGACAGCAGGAAGAAGGGCAGGATGAACAGGCCGCCCGCGACTGCGCTGAAGGTCGCCTCCTGAGTCGCATCGCCATAGATGCCGTAGATGACCAGCAGCACCATCGCGGTGCGAAACAGATTGTCGTTGAAGGCGCCGAGGAACTGCGTGACGAAGATCGGCAGGAAGCGCCGGGTGCGGACAAGGTGGAGCGCGTCGTGCATTGGTGAGCGGTGGCGGGTGCTGTGCTAGTTCGAGCAGGAAGCAGCCGGGGGCTGCACAGGAATGGCCGCCGCCGGCGCGATACGCATCAGGAAAACTCCGTCGGGACCACCCGTCGCGGCATCCTTGCCGGCTGATCCGGGGCAGCACAAGGGTTCGGCTGCGTCCGCTTCGTCGGACGGCTCTCCCGAAGTGCTGCAAACCTCGCTAAGAGCCGGCATGATGCTGTCGCTTCCCAACCTGCTGACGCTCTCGCGCATTCTCGCGGTGCCGATCCTCGTGTTCCTGCTGTGGCGGCCGACGCCGCTCGACTACGCGATCACCTTCGTGCTCTACTGCATCGTCGGCATCACCGACTATTTCGACGGCTATCTGGCCCGTGCGAATGGCCAGATCTCGCGGCTCGGACAATTCCTCGATCCGATTGCCGACAAGATCATGGTCGCAGCGGTGATCATCATGCTGATCTCCAGCCGCAAGATGAGCGGCGAGCCGGTGATCTATGGTCTGCACATCATTCCTGCGCTGATCATCCTGCTGCGCGAAATCATCGTCTCGGGGTTGCGCGAATATCTTGCCGGGCTGCAGGTGTCGGTGCCCGTCAGCGCGCTGGCCAAGTGGAAGACCACACTGCAGCTCGTGTCGCTCGGAGCTCTGATTCTTGGCGGAGCTCTGCCGGGCCAGCCGTGGGTCCACAGCGTCGGGCTCGTGAGCCTGTGGGCCGCCGCAGCCCTCACACTGGTCACCGGATACGACTATCTTCGGATCGGCGTTAAGCACATGGACTGAGCGACGGCTGTGATCGTTTTTGCCCGTATCACTGTCCAACTTAAATCGTTTCTGTCGCTTGCAGCACAGGGCTAGGGCAAGCTCGAACGAATGATTTCCAGGAGAAGACTGATGGACGCGAAGACCGGCGAATCGATGGGCTGCCCGGTGGACCGGCCGAGCACCGTCCGCTCCCTGCTCGGCCGCCAGAACCAGCATTGGTGGCCCGACCAGCTGCCGCTCGAGATCCTGAATGCGGGTGGCGTCTCGCCCGATCCGCACGGCGAGGACTTCGATTATTCCGAGGCGTTCAACGCCCTCGACTACGATGCGCTCAAAGCCGACCTCAGGGCGCTGATGACCGACAGCCAGCCGTGGTGGCCTGCCGATTATGGCAATTACGGTCCGTTCTTCATCCGCATGGCGTGGCACGCGGCGGGCACGTACCGCACGGCGGACGGTCGCGGCGGCGCCAATAGCGGGCAGCAGCGTTTCGCCCCGCTCAACTCGTGGCCGGACAACGGCAATCTCGACAAGGCGCGGCGGCTGCTGTGGCCGATCAAGCGCAAATACGGCAAGCATATCAGCTGGGCCGACCTGTTCATCCTGGCCGGCAACGTCGCCATCGAGTCGATGGGCGGCCCGGTGTTCGGCTTCGGCGGCGGCCGGCAGGACGTGTTCGAGCCGGAGCGCGACATCTATTGGGGATCCGAGGAGCAATTCGTCGGCCACCCGGACAACAAGACCCGCATCCTGCCCGAGGAGGAGCTGGAGCTGGAGCATCCGCTGGCGGCGATCCAGATGGGCCTCATCTACGTCAATCCGGAAGGCCCGGGCGGCGTGCCCGATCCACTCCAATCCGCGCGCGACATCAAGATCACCTTCGAGCGCATGGCGATGAACCATGAGGAGACGGTGGCGCTGACCGCCGGCGGCCACACGTTCGGCAAGGCGCACGGCGCGGGCGATCCCAGCCTGGTCGACGTCGCGCCCGAAGCGGCCGACATCACGCTGCAGGGCCTCGGCTGGGCGAGCGCGCACGAGAGCGGCTATGGCGAGCACACGATCACCAGCGGCATCGAGGGCGCGTGGGTGAACACGCCCGACCGCTGGTCCGACAATTATTTCCGCCTGCTGCTGGACTACGAATACGAGCTGGTGCGCAGCCCCGCCGGCGCGCAGCAGTGGCAACCGATCAACCAGCGCGAGGAGGACATGGCGCCGGACGCCCACATCCCGGGCAAGAAGGTGCCGACGATGATGACCACCGCCGACATGGCGCTGAAGGTCGATCCGGAGTTCCGCAAAATCTCCGAGAAGTTCCGCAACGACCACAAGGCGTTCGAGGACGCGTTCGCCCGCGCCTGGTTCAAGCTCACCCACCGCGACATGGGGCCGAAGGTTCGATATCTCGGGCCGGAAGTGCCGGAAGAGGATCTGATCTGGCAGGATCCGGTGCCGGCCGGCCGCACGCCGTCAGGCGCGGACATTTCATCGTTCGGGGACAAGATCCTCGATGCCGGCTTCAGCATCGGGCAGCTGGTCAAGGTCGCCTGGGCCTCAGCTTCCACCTATCGCCGCTCCGACCACCGCGGCGGCGCCAATGGCGCGCGCATCCGGCTCGAGCCGCAACGGGGCTGGGCGGTCAACGAGCCGGAGGAGCTGGGCCGCGTCCTAGCCAAGATCGACGAGTTGCGCGGAAATCTGTCGATGGCCGATGCGATCGTGCTGGCCGGCACGCTGGCAGTGGAAAAGGCGATCCGGACCGCCGGCTTCGACGTGCTGGTGCCGTTCGCGGGCGGGCGCGGCGACGCGACGCAGGATTGGACGGACGCCGAAAGCTTCGCGGTGATGGAGCCGGTGGCGGACGGCTTCCGCAACTACCTGAAGACCAAGCACAGCGTGAAGACGGAGGAGCTGCTGCTCGATCGCGCGTCGCTGCTCGGCCTGTCGGTGCCGGAGATGACGGTGCTGCTGGGCGGGCTGCGCGTGCTGGGCGCCAATCAC
>JASLBJ010000277.1 GCA_030146725.1 Sphingomicrobium sp.
CGGACAGGTTGCGCGCGGCGGCGCTCGACGGGTCGATCGAGCAACTGCTGCACTGGAAGCCGGTGCGCGCCGGCGAGTTCTACATGGTCCCGTCGGGCACGGTGCACGCGATCGGTACCGGCATTTCGCTGCTCGAGTTCCAGCAGAATGCCGACGTCACCTATCGCCTGTACGACTATGGCCGCCCGCGCGAGCTGCACCTCGACGAGGGCATGGCCGTCGCCCGGCCCGAGCCTTATCCCGATGCACTGGCCAGCACGGTCGGTGCCGGCGAGCAGGTGCTCGTCGATGGGCCCAGATTCTCGCTGATGCAGGTGGCGGGCGGAGGCGGTGCGCAGGTGCAGGACCGGCGACGCTGGGTGATGCCGCTCGAGGGCGAGGCGCGCAGCGGCGCGACGGTCGCGCGGGCAGGCGAGTGCATGCTGGTCGAAGGCGGCGAGCCGCTGGCGATCGCGGGCGAGCGCGTGCTGGTCGGGGTCGAAGGCGCGCTTAGCGAACAGCGTCCATAGCGAGCGCGATCGACCCGAGCGGACCGGCGCGGGTACCCAGCCCTGGCGCGACGATGTACGGGCAGCCACCCGGCAACGGAATGTAACCGGCGAGGCTTTTGACCAGCAGCGGTTCGATGCGGCCGAGCAGATGCGGCTGCTTGTCGATGACGCCGCCGCCGATGGCGATCCGCGCCGGGGCGGTCGAGCAGACCAGGGAATGGCACAGCTGCGCGAGGGTGAACGCGACCGACTCCCAGATCGGATCGTCGGAGGCGAGATCGGCCGGGCTGCGGGCGCCGAGCCGCGCCTGCAGCGCGCTCCCCGAGGCGAGGCCTTCGACGCAGCCGCCGTGGAACGGGCAGGCACCGGGCCAATCGTCGCCGGCCATTCGCGCGACGCGAATGTGGCCAAGCTCGGGATGGCCGAAGCCATGGACCGGCTGGCCATTCGCGATCAGGCCAACCCCGACGCCGGTGCCGACGGTGATGTAGGCGAAGTCGGCCATCCCGCGGCCCGCTCCCCAGCGCGTCTCGGCAAGCGCCGCGCCGTTGACGTCGGTGTCGAGCGCCAGCGGACCGTCGATGCAGGCGCCGAGGCGTCCCGCGACGTCGGCCATCTGCCAGATCGGCTTGGTCGTGGTCGTGATCTTTCCGAATGTCGGCGACAGACGGTCGAGGTCGACCGGGCCGAAGCTGGCGATCCCGAGCGAGCGCACCTCATGCTCGGACTGCCAGCGGGTGAGCACCGCGGCGAGCCCGCCAAGCGTTGCGTCGGGCGTGGTCGTCGCAACGACCTGCTGGTCGATGATGTCGTCAGGCCCCAGCGCAAGCGTGCACACGCATTTGGTGCCGCCAAGCTCGACTCCGGCGAACGGCCGGTCAGCCACGGCCGGCAACCACATTGCCGGACTGCGCGGCGCAGACGGACTGCAGATAGGCTTCGTGCGACGGCAGGCCCGCAACCCGCTCGCGGATGGCGGCGCGGACTTTGGACAGGGTCAGGTGAAGGTCGTCCTCGGACATCACGTCGGCGAGCGGATGATGCCCCTGCGGCGGTTGCCCCTGCCCGAGCAGCACCGCCGCCCAGTTGACGTCCTGGAACAGGCCGGCCGGCGGAAGCACTTCGCCGCGGCTGCGGAACAGCTCCAACCTGGTTTCAAGCGTATCGGGGATGCTCATCGTCCGGCAGTAGTCCCAATAGGGCGAGTCGTCGCGCTCGGTGACCTTGTAATGCGCGATGATGAAGTCGCGGATGCCCTCGTACAGCAGGTCCATCTGTGCATTGTAATTGTCGATCACCTGGCGCTGGAAGGTGCGATCGGGGAACACGTCGAACAGCTTGGTCAGGCCGGCCTGGACGAGGTGGATGCTGGTCGACTCGAGCGGCTCGAGGAAGCCGCCGGCGAGACCGAGCGCTATGCAGTTCTTGACCCATGCGCGGCGACGCTTGCCCGCGGTGAACCGCAGGATTCTGGGGTCGGCGAGCGGCTTGCCGTCGAGGCGCTCGAGCAGGCGCGTGACCGCCTCGTCCTCGGAGATGAAGGCGTCGGCGAAGACATAGCCGTTGCCGGTGCGGTGCTGGAGCGGGATGCGCCACTGCCAGCCAGACTCCCGCGCGGTTGCGCGCGTGAAGGGCGTCGGCTCCTCGACCCGCTCGCACGGCACCGCCGCCGCCCGGTTGTTCGGCAGCCACTGGCTCCAGTCCTCGAACCCGGCCTCGAGTGCGCCTTCGATCAGCAGGCCGCGAAAGCCCGAGCAGTCGATGAACAGGTCGCCGGCGATGCTTCGGCCGTCGTTGAGCTCGACCGCTTCGATGAAGCCCGTCTCGGCGTGCTGGCGGACCGAGACCACGCGGCCTTCCTTGCGCACGACGCCGCGGCGTGTCGAATAGCGGCGCAGGTACGCGGCGTAGGTCGCGGCGTCGAACTGGAACGCATAGTTGATGTTCGGCTGCTCGCGCGTGGCGCTCGGGGCGACCCGGCCGAACTTGCCCTGGCGTGCTGCCTCGCCTTCGGCGCTGAACAGCATCAGGTCGGGATCGCCGCCAAGCTTGAGCCAGCGCAACCAGTAGTGGATGAACGCGACGTTGGTCTTGAGGTCGGCGCCGAGCAGGCCGAACTGGTGGAAGTAGCTGTGGCCCTTGCGGCGCCAGTCGACGAACTCGATCCCGAGCTTGAAGGTGGCGTTGGTCTCACGCACGAACTCGTTCTCGTCGAGGCCGAGCAGCTTGTTGAAGACGATGATCGGCGGGATGGTCGCCTCGCCGACCCCGACGGTGCCGATCTCCTCGGACTCGACGAGGGTGATCGTGCGGCTTTGCGTGCCCGCGACCTTGGCCAGCGCCGCGGCCGCCATCCACCCGGCAGTGCCGCCGCCGACAACGACGATGTCGCGAATCGCGTTCATGCGCGGGCCGCCTGCGGGGCCTGGGTCGCGGCCGCTGCCAGATGTTCGGCAACCGTCGGGAAAGCCGGCACCGTGGCACCGATCAGCCGCAGCCGGTCCTGGACATGCCCGATATGCTCGGCCTCTGACAGGTGGTCGACGCGTGGGTCGTAGTCCTCGGGCAGCACGCCGTGGCCGACCATGATCGCGGTCCAGTTAGTCGCCTCGAACGTTTCTTGATCGTGAAGCAGTGCCTGGCCGCGACGGCGGAACATCGCGAGCTTGGGCGCGAGAGTGGCGGGCACCGGACCGTCGCGCGCGCCGTCCCAAAGGGGCTCGTCGAAGCGGCGGTTGAGGCGATAATGGACCAGCTGGAAGTCGCGCAGGTTTTCGGCATGAGCGCGGACCAGGCGGTTGTAGGCATGCGCTTCGGGCAGGTTGCCGGCCTCGACCGGAAACAGGCCGATGAGGTTGGTGACGGTCAGATGCGTCACGTGCAGCTGGACTGCGTCGAGCGGCTCGAGCGCGATCGCCGTCTCTCCGATTGCAACGCAATTGCCGATCCACGGAGCCCGGCGGACCCCCGG
>JASLBJ010000292.1 GCA_030146725.1 Sphingomicrobium sp.
GTACTGATGCTCGAGCGAAGCTTCCCAATCCTTGTCGGGGAGCCCGGGCGCGAGCCGGACATGGTTCCAGCGCGCCAGCCGGCGCTGGACGTCGTCACCGAGCAGCGGCTGGTCGGCTGCCGCCGCGTCCCATTTGAACAATGTTGCCATGGCTTTTGAACCAGCGATAACCGCCCCCGGTTCCTCGAACCCGGTCAATGTGCCCTAAAGGCCAATACGTTCTCGGCGGAAGCAGCAGGATCGTAACCCTGCCGCTCCCGCCGAGCCGCACCGGACAGAAGGGGGAACCGGTGCGGTTAGCCTGGCATCACCACGGCATCGACCCCGTGGGTCACGCCATTCGATAGACCTGACGAAGATACGTGGAGCTTGCGCAACAGATGCACGGGCCGCGGCCAGGGGAGACAGTTCGGGCAAAGAAAATGCGCGGGAGCCAGGGCCCCCGCGCATCGATCTGGCAATCCTGGAACGGGCCTTGGCTTAGTAGCCGCGGTATCCGTAGCCATTGTAGCCATAAGTGTTACGGGCAAGATCGATGTCGGTGATGTAGCCGCGATAATCGATGTTGCACTTGAAGCTCAGCTCGGCCTGCGGCTGCGGCTGACCGTAGCCACCGCCGTAGGGACTGCCGTAGGGACTGCCGTAACCGGCCGCATAGGCATTCGCTGTTGCGACGCCGCGCACCCGGAGCTTGTTGTTCGAGCGACGCTCGACGCTGGTGATTCCAAGCACACGGGCGGTGCCGCCGGCGTTATAGCCGTTGTTGTAACCGCCATAGCCGCCGTAGCCACCGTATCCGCTGGCGCGGTAGCCAAAGTCACGGTTGATGCGCTGCGCGACTGCAGCCGAACAGCGCTGGACCGCCGCCTGGCTCTGGTTCGCACCATAGCCGTAGCCATATTGCTGACCGCCACCAAGAACCTGGTTCAGCACCTGGCCGATGACGTTGCCGCCGTTGTTGTAACCGTAGTTCGGATAATATTGAGCGGCCGCAGGAGCCGCGCTGGCAAGGGCTGCAATCGCAACGCCGCCTGCCAGGATCTTCGAAACAGCCATCATGGCCACTCTCCTTGTTTTCCACCTCTGGACTTGACCGTACTAACGCACGAAGCCCGTTTGAGTTCTTTAGGAGCGTTTCGCTGGCGTAATACTGAACCGCCCGTTTGCTGCCGTTCATACAGCGAACTCAGATCTTTAGCGCGAAGAACTCAGGCCTTTGCGCGAAGAACTCAGGCCTTTAGCGCGAAACTCCAAGCGCTATCGGCGAGCGCCGGCACGCGCACGGCCATCTCGCGGGCACGTGCATTGGACGCCGTGCCGTCGATCACCCGTTTCTTGATTCCCTGGACGATTGCTGCGAGCCGAAACAGATTGTAGGCGAAATACCAGTCGAGCTTGGCGCCGACATCGATCCCGCAGCGCTTCGAATAGCGCGCCGTGATCGTCTCGAGCGAGGGAATGCCGAGCGCCTCGATGACGAGCCCGCCAAGCGCCGCGGTGCCGTCGGCCGGCAGCTTCCACTGCATTGCAAAGTAGGAGAAATCCGCAACCGGATCGCCGAGCGTCGCAAGCTCCCAGTCGAGCACCGCGGTAAGCCGCCCGTCATCGGCGAAGGCGGCATTGTCGATGCGGTAATCGCCGTGGACGATCGAGGTCCGCGCCTGCGGCGGAAGCGTGGCCGGAAGCCAGTCGATCAACTGCTCCATCGCGGGCAGCTGGTCGGTCTGCGAGTCGCGATACTGGCGGGTCCACCGCGTCACCTGCCGCTCGAAATAATTGCCCGCCTTCCCGAACGTCGCCAGCCCCGCTGCCTCGACATCGACGAGGTGGAGGTCGGCAAGCGTGTCGACGAGCGCCAGGTACATGCGCCCGCGCACGTCCGGTTGCAGGTCGGGCAGCGCACCGTCGGCATAGGTCCGCCCCTCGGCCAGCGCCATCACGTAGAAGATCGACCCGATCACGCCTGCGTCGCTGCACAAGGCGAACGGCTGCGGGACCGGGAAGCCGAGCGGCGACAGTCCCGACAGCAGGCGGTACTCGCGGTCGACCGCATGGGCCGACTGGAGCAGTTCGCCGAACGGCTTGCGCCGCAGCACCAGCGGTCCCGACGCAGCGTCGAGGCGATAGGTCGGGTTCGACTGCCCGGTCGCGAACTTGGTCAGTGTGAACGGGCCGCGAAAGCCCGCGACATTGGCCTCGAGCCAGCCCCCGAGCGCCGCTTTGTCGATCCCGGCGTCGCCGCTCATCGATGCTTCTTGAACTCGAGCCGCGCAATCGCCCGGCGATGCACCTCGTCGGGCCCGTCGGCAAAGCGCAACGTCCGCACCGACGCCCATGCCGACGCCAGCGGAAAGTCGCCGCTGACCCCCGCTCCGCCATGCGCCTGGATCGCGTCATCGAGCACCTTCAGCGCCATCAGCGGAGCCGCGACCTTGATCATCGCGATCTCGCCCTGCGCGGCCTTGTTGCCGACTCGGTCCATCATGTCGGCGGCCTTGAGGCACAGCAGCCGCGTCATCTCGATCGCGATCCGCGCATCGGCGACGCGCTCCTCCCACACCGACTGCTCGGCGATCGTCTTGCCGAACGCGGTGCGGGTCAGCAGCCGCCGGCACATCGCGTCGAGCGCTTCCTCGGCAACCCCGACCATCCGCATGCAATGATGGATCCGCCCCGGCCCGAGCCGTCCCTGCGCAATCTCGAACCCGCGGCCCTCGCCGAGCAGCATGTTCGCCGGCGGCACCCGCACCTCGTCGAGTTCAATCTCCATATGGCCGTGCGGCGCATCGTCGTAGCCGAACACCGGCAGATGGCGGATCACCTTGACCCCCGGCGCATCCAAGGGGACCAGGATCATCGATTGTTGCTTGTGGCGCTCGGCATCGGGATCGGTCTTGCCCATCACGATCGCGATCCTGCAGCGCGGATCGCCCGCACCGCTCGACCACCATTTGCGCCCGCTCACGACATATTCGTTGCCGCGCATCGCGATGCTGCACTCGATATTGGTCGCATCCGACGAAGCGACCGCGGGCTCGGTCATCAGGAACGCCGAGCGA
>JASLBJ010000295.1 GCA_030146725.1 Sphingomicrobium sp.
ACGGGATTTACTCCCGTGACGGCCCCGCCCAGACCAAACTCAATTCAATGCTAAGTCGGGCCGGGGGAGCGATCCTCCGGCCCTTCTGCGTTGGCCGCTTCGGCATCGAGCATCGATTCGGCCTCGTCGAGTTGCTCGGCCTCGGCGGTGGTAGGCGCAGGCGGACGCTCTCCCTCGCACCCAGCGAGCAGTGACAATGCGAGCAGCAGGGTCGTCCGTCTCATCCGCTGCACGCTAGCACCGGCAGGCCACGGCACAAAAAAAGAGCCGCCTGCATCGCTGCAGGCGGCTCCCCTCATCAGACGATTGCTCGTCTGATTACATGGCGTTGTCGGCGGAGTTGGCGAGGTTCTCGCTGGCGTTACCGACGGCGTTGCTGGCGTTCTCGAGCGAGTTGCCGGCGCTGTCGAGCGCGTTGTCGGCCGAGTTGACGATGTCCGAACCTTCGGTGTTCAGAGCAGCGTTGGTGTCGGCCGCAGCTTCCATCTCGATGGTGTTCTCGGTGCTGGTCGCGTTGTCAGCGGCATTGTCCTGGCAAGCGGCGAGGCCGAGGCCGAGGACCGCAACGGTCAAAGCAATCTTCTTCATGATCGTTACCACTCCATCAAATGCGCCCAGGGGTGGGCACTGTCTCGGCCTGTCGTTTGGATCGTCAGGCCAGTTGCGGCTAATACATCGTACTTGCTTAGCACGCAATGCCCATATGCGAACTAGGGTATAATTTTCAATGAGCTGACGGGCTTAGCCTCGTGCGGGTGCCGTATTGCCGGCTCCAGCCAAGTGCGATGCAGCTGCTCGATTGACGCATATAAAGATATCCTTATATCCTTATCTTGCATGACGAAGAGCCTGTCCCTTGCCGAGTTGTTCCACGCCCTGGCGGATCCGACGCGGTTGCGAATCCTCGCGCTGCTGCGTGAGATGGAGCTGTCGGTCGGCGAGCTTGCGCAAGTGCTCGGGCAAAGCCAGCCGCGGGTATCGCGCCACCTCAAGATCCTTGCCGATGCCGGGGTCGTCGAGCGCCGCAAGGAAGGCAGCTGGGTGTTCCTGACGCTAGCCGACCGCGCGCAGGCGGACGCGATCTTCGGTCTGATCGAGCGCTCGCCCGATGCGGAAGCGGAGGCCTTGTTCAGGGCCGACAGCGCGCGGCTCGAGGCGATCCGACTCGATCGCACGGAGGCTGCGGGCAAATATTTCAGCGCGCTTGCGGGCGTGTGGGACTCGATCCGGTCGATGCATGTGGCCGAGAGCGAGGTCGAGCAGGCGATCGCGCGGGCACTTGGCACGCAGCCGCTTGGCCGATTGATCGACATCGGCACGGGGACCGGCCGGATGCTCGAGCTATTCGGACCGAGCGCGGCGGAAGCGGTCGGGATCGACCGCTCGTCCGAGATGCTCCGGCTTGCGCGGGTCAAATTGCAGGCCGCCGGGATCGCGTCGAGCCTGCGTCAGGGGGACATGTATGCGCTTCCCCTGGCCGACGGCAGCGCCGACATCGCGATCATTCACCAGGTGCTTCACTACGCCCATTCGCCAGCGGCCGCCATTCTCGAGGCGGCGCGGGTGCTGGGGCAGGGCGGCGTGCTGCTGGTGGTCGACTTCGCTGCGCACGAACGCGAGGAGCTGCGCACGACGGACGCGCATATCCGCCTCGGCTTCGACGATGACTCGATGGCCGGCTGGTTCGCGGCTGCGGGCTTGAGCGTCGATGCGGTCGAGCATCTCGAAGGCGGAGAATTGACCGTGACGCTGTGGCGGGGGGTCAAGGGCTTGCGGTCCGAGCGCAAGGCACAAGCGGCATGAGCGTGCATCAGCCCCGCGGGCGCCACGTGCCGCTGTTCGCTGAAGCGCATGGCGACATCGACGTCAGCTTCGAGTTTTTCCCGCCCCGGACCGACGCGATGGCCGAGACCTTGTGGCAGTCGGTCCAGACGCTTGCGCCGCTTGGGCCGCGGTTTGTGTCGGTCACTTATGGTGCGGGCGGATCGACTCGCGAGCGCACGCACACGACGGTCAAGCGGATCGTCGACGAGACCGCGCTGAGCGCTGCTGCGCACCTGACCTGCGTCGGTGCGACCCGCGAGGATGTCGACGCGGTCGCACGAGACTATTGGGAGGTTGGCGTCCGGCACCTCGTGGCGCTGCGCGGCGATCCGGCTGAGCCCGGACAGAAATACCAGCCGCATCCGGGCGGCTATGCCAATGCCGCCGAGCTGGTTGCCGGGCTCAAGCGCGTCGCGCCGTTCGAGATTTCGGTTGCGGCCTATCCCGAGCTTCACCCGGACTCGTCGTGCGAGGCGGCCGACCTCGACAATCTCAAGCGCAAGATCGACGCCGGGGCAGATCGGGCGATCACGCAATTCTTCTTTGCCGCGGAGAGCTTCTTCCGGTTCCGGGACGCGGTCGCTGCAGCCGGGATCAACGTCGAGATCGTGCCGGGAATCCTGCCGGTGTCGAACGTCGCGCAGACGCGGCGCTTCGCCGGCATGTGCGGGGCCGGCATTCCGGACTGGATGGGCGCCCTGTTCGAAGG
>JASLBJ010000305.1 GCA_030146725.1 Sphingomicrobium sp.
GGCGCGTCTCGTCGCTTCTCGCCGGGATTGGCGCGCCGAGAGCACGGGCGGCGCGCTCGACATCTTCATCGCTCGGCGCCTCCGGCAATTCGGCGTCGGCCGCCAGCGCGTCGTCCCGGATTCCGGGACCGGTGCCCGCAATGCTTTCGTTGATTGGCCGCTCGTTCGGGCCGGTGCTCAGTTTCTCGCGGTCGTCAGCCACTGCTCGCCTCCTCTTGCGCGGTTGGGGCCAAAAGCGACCAGTCCCCGGCGATTGTTCCGGCCGCTTTGTTGCGCCGCGACGGAGCGCCGCCCATATAGGCCGCATGACCCGTGTGCTTCCCATTTTGCCGCTCCGCGACATCGTCGTGTTCCCGCATCGCATCGTTCCCTTGTTCGTCGGGCGGGAAAAATCCGTCGCCGCGCTCGAGGCCGCGATGGGCGCCGACAAGGAATTGTTCCTGGTCGCCCAGCTCGATCCGGGCGAGGACGATCCCGATCGGGACGCGCTGTACGACCTGGGTGTTGTGGCGACGGCGATGCAGCTTCTCAAGCTCCCGGACGGGACCGTTCGAGTGCTGGTCGAGGGCTTGCGCCGCGCGCGCCTCGTCGATCTCGTCCAGGGCGACGGCTACATGAGCGCCGAAGTCGAAGACGTCGATGAACAGGGCGCCGAAGGAGCCGAAGCCCAGGCGCTGATGCGCTCGGTCGTCGACCAGTTCGAAAATTACGCGAAGCTCAACAAGCGCTTGCCGCCCGAAACCGGCATCCAATTGGGCGAGATCGAGGACGCTTCGGTCCTGGCCGACGCAGTCGCGTCCAACCTGTCGATCAAGGTCGCCGACAAGCAGGCCCTGCTCGGCGAGCTCAACCCGGTCCGCCGCATGGAGATGGTCTTCGCCTTCATGGAAGGCGAATTGGGCGTGCTCCAGGTCGAGAAAAAGATCCGCAGCCGCGTCAAGCGCCAGATGGAGAAGACGCAGCGCGAATATTATCTGAACGAGCAGTTGAAGGCGATTCAGCGCGAGCTTGGCAATGAGGGCGAGGAAGGCGAGGGCGACGAGCTTGCCGAGCTTGCCCGCAAGATCGCGAAGACCAAGCTCTCCAAGGAAGCGCGAAGCAAGGCGACGCAGGAGCTCAAGAAGCTGAAGGCAATGGCGCCGATGTCGGCCGAAGCGACCGTTTCGCGCAATTATCTCGACGTCCTGCTCGGCTTGCCCTGGGGCAAGAAATCGAAGGTGAAGAAGGATATTGCCGAGGCGCAGGCGGTGCTCGATGAGGATCATTACGGGCTTGAGAAGGTCAAGGACCGGATCGTCGAGTATCTTGCGGTCCAGGCTCGCACCAATCGGCTCAAGGGCCCGATCCTGTGCCTGGTCGGACCGCCGGGCGTCGGCAAGACCTCGCTCGGCCGTTCGATCGCCCGAGCAACGGGGCGTGAGTTCGCGCGACAGTCGCTTGGCGGTGTGCGCGACGAAGCGGAGATCCGCGGCCACCGCCGCACCTACATCGGCTCGCTGCCCGGCAAGATCATCTCGAACCTCAAGAAGGCGGGCACGTCCAACCCGTTGTTCCTGCTCGACGAGATCGACAAGCTTGGTCAGGATTTCCGCGGCGATCCTTCGGCAGCGTTGCTTGAAGTGCTCGATCCCGAGCAGAACGCGCGCTTCCAGGATCATTATCTCGAGCTGGATTACGACCTGTCGGACGTGATGTTCGTCACCACCGCCAACTCGCTGGACATGCCGCAGCCCCTGCTGGACCGGATGGAGATCATCCGCCTGGAAGGCTACACCGAAGATGAGAAGGTCCAGATCGCCAAGCGCCATCTGATCCCCAAGCAGATGGAAGCGCATGGCCTCAAGGCCGAGGAGCTCCACTACAGCGACGATGCGCTGCGCGACATCATGCGCCACTACACGCGCGAAGCCGGCGTCCGGACGCTCGAGCGGGAACTTGCCAAGGTCGCTCGCAAGTCGCTCCGCCAGATCCTCGAGAACAAGCTTCAGTCGGTCGAACTGACGGCTGAGAATCTGGGCGAATACCTTGGTGTCCGCCGCTACCGCTACGGCGTCGGCGAGGAAGAAGACCAGATCGGCGCGGTTACGGGCCTTGCCTGGACCGAGGTCGGCGGCGAACTGCTGACGATCGAGGCGGTGACCGTTCCCGGCAAGGGGCTCGTCAAGACCACCGGCAAGCTCGGCGAGGTCATGCAGGAGTCGATCCAGGCGGCAATGAGCTTCGTCAAGGCGCGCGCACCGGCGTACGGCGTCAAGCCGTCGATTTTCGCGCGCAAGGACATCCACGTCCATTTGCCCGAGGGCGCGGTCCCCAAGGACGGCCCGTCGGCGGGCATCGGCATGGTCACCGCGATGATTTCGACGCTGACCGGGATCCCGGTCCGGCGCGACGTGGCGATGACCGGGGAGGTGACCCTGCGCGGCCGGGTGCTGCCGATCGGCGGGCTCAAGGAGAAACTGCTTGCTGCCCTTCGCGGGGGCATCACGACCGTGCTGATCCCGGCCGAGAATGAAAAGGATCTGGCCGAGATTACACAGTCGATAAAGGACGCGATCAAGATCATCCCGGTGAGCCACGTCGACGAGGTTCTCGCCGAGGCGATGACCGAGCCGATGCGCCCGATCGAGTGGACCGATGCCGACGAGCACGCGGCTGAACCGGCGGTGCCGGTGGCTTCGTCCGAAACCGGTGCAACGGTTCGCCACTAGGCTTTGACTTCGCGGGCAAGTCTTGCCTTAAGTTAGTTGTCGCGCGCGACCGAGTCTTGCGTCGCGGCGTGGAGAGTTCAACAGAATGAACAAGCAGGAGCTAATCGGCCATGTCGCCGACCGCGCGGGATTGAACCGGAACGACGCCGTTCGCGCGGTTGAAACGATGCTGGAAGTGATCACCTCGGCGCTCAAGCGCGGCGACGAAGTGCGCCTCGTCGGATTCGGCAATTTCTCGGTCACGCGGCGCAAGCCGTCGACCGGCCGTAATCCACGCACCGGGGAGCCGATGCAGATCAAGGCCAGTTCGCAGCCCAAATTCCGGCCGGGCAAGGCACTCAAGGATTCGGTCCAGCAGTAAGCGCGGGACGTCCGCAGCAGCCGCTGGACAGCGCAGATCGAGCGCTTTATGCGCGCGCTTCTGCCGGGAGCATGGGCGCGTAGCTCAGTGGTAGAGCACTGTGTTCACACCGCAGGGGTCGCAGGTTCAATCCCTGCCGCGCCCACCATGCTCCCAGGCTTCCTCGGCCACTGCACTGGCCGGCTGCGCCGAAGGCAGACCGCCCTATTCCAGATAGCTCGGCTGGAAGCTCGCCACGCGCCGAAGTTCGTCCCAATCCTTGAACAGGATGTCGCGGCCGGTGCGTTCGATGAGACCTTGTCGCTCAAGGTCAGCGAACACTCGGTTCACATTGACCGAAGTCTGGCCGGTGATGTCAGCGATCTGCTGTTGGGTGAACGGGTTGGTGACGCGCGCTTTTTCGCTCTCGATGCCGCTCCGGACTGCGGTCTCGAGCAGCAAATG
>JASLBJ010000021.1 GCA_030146725.1 Sphingomicrobium sp.
CGAGCCCACTGTAAAGACGATGAAGCCGTAGCCGGTGATCCGCGAGCCGAGGTTCGATGCGGTCATGCAGGCGGCGATGATGGTGGTCGCCGTCGCGATCCACGAAACGAAAGTGTCCATCGCCGCGCAATGCGCAAGGCCGCATGAAGGTTCAGTTTCGAGCTGGTGGCCCAGCTCGAAGCGAAGGTTCAGATTTCGACCTGGCTGCCGAGCTCGACCACCCGATTTGTCGGCAGCTTGAAGAATTCCATCGCGCTTTCGGCGTTGCGCAGCATCCACGCGAACAGCTTCTCGCGCCAGATCGCCATCCCCGGCCGTGACGACGGCAGCAACGTCTGCCGCGCAAGGAAAAAGCTCGTTTCCATCATCTTGCAGATGGGGCCGCAATCCTTGAGGTCGGCAAGCGCGCCGGGCACGTCGATGTCCTCCATGAAGCCATAGCGCAGCATCAGCCGGTAGAAGCCCGAGCCATAGTCGCTCTGCTGCACGCGCCTCTCGATCGGGACATAAGGCACGTCCTCGATCCGCACCGTCAGCAGGATCACGCGCTCGTGAAGCACCTTGTTGTGCTTGAGGTTGTGGAGCAGCGCGTGGGGCACGCCATTGGCCGAGCTGGTCATGAACACCGCCGTGCCCTGCACTCGAACCGCGCTGTTGGCCGCCGACTTGATGAAGATCTCCATCGGCAGGCTCGCCTCGCTCATCCGGTCGATCATCAGCTTGCGGCCCTTGGCCCAGGTCGTCAGCAAGGTGAACGCGACCGCGCCGATCAGCAGCGGGAACCAGCCGCCGTCAGGCACCTTCATCAGGTTCGACGCGAAGTAGAGCAGGTCGACGGTGAAGAACAGCGCCAGCAGGCCGACCGCAAGGAAGCGGTTCCACTTCCACATGTTGAACAGCACGACCGCGATCAAAATCCCGTCGATCAGCATCGCTCCGGTCACCGCGATCCCATAGGCGGCGGCGAGGTTCGACGAGCTGCGGAAGGTCAGAACGAGGATGATGACCATCACCAGCAGCGCCCAGTTGATCACCGGGATGTAGATCTGCCCCGCCGCGCTTTCGCTCGTATGCGTGATCCGAAGCCGCGGGATGAAGCCGAGCTGGATCGCCTGCTGCGTGACCGAGAACGCGCCCGAGATCACCGCCTGGCTGGCAATGATCGTGGCGCAAGTCGCAAGCAGTACAAGCGGCAGGCGCAAGGCTTCGGGCGCGAGATAGAAGAACGGGTTCTTGACCGTTTCGAGCGCCTGCTCGGGCGACTGCGACAGCAGCATCGCGCCCTGCCCGAGATAATTGAGCAGCAGCGCCGGAAGCACGAAATAGAGCCACGACACGCCGATCGGCTTGCGGCCGAAATGGCCCATGTCGGCATAGAGCGCCTCGGCCCCGGTGACCGCGAGCACGACCGAGCCCATCGCGATGAACGCCGGCAGCGGCTCGGCGAAGAAGAACGCGAACGCGTTCAGCGGGTTGAGCATCGCCGGCAGGACCATCGGATAATCGACGATGTGGCTGAGCCCGAGCACTGCCAGCGTCAGGAAATAGACCAGCATGATCGGCCCGAACAATCTTCCGACGCTGGCCGTCCCGCGCGACTGGATCGCGAACAGGGCGACCAGGATGGCGATCGCGATCGGGATGACGAACGGCTCGAACCGCGCCTCGACGGTAGTCAGCCCCTCGACCGCCGACAGCACCGAGATCGCCGGCGTGATCATGCTGTCGCCGTAGAACAAGGCGGTCGCGAACACGCCGAGCATGACGATCCCGCCGGTCCACCGCCGTTTGTCGCTGGTCGAGCGGTTGATCAGCGCGAGCAGGGCCAGGCTGCCGCCCTCGCCCTTGTTGTCGGCGCGCATGATGACGAGCAGGTACTTCAAAGTGACGATGATCATCATCGACCAGAAGATCAGGCTCAGGACACCGAAGATGTGCAGCTGGTCGGGGTTGAGCTGGTGGTGCCCGGCAAAGGTCTCGCGAAACGCGTAGATCGGCGAGGTGCCGATGTCGCCGAACACGATTCCGACCGCGCCGACGGCAAGCTTCGCCAGCGATCCCTGCGCATGGCTGTGACCGCCTTCGGGCGGTGCAGCCTCGGCACCGCCGGTTGCAGTGATGTTCATTTGCCGATGATCTGCCTGGGCCGTTCGCGGATGCGCATCAGTCGTGCCTTGCGCCGGCCGCTGGTGCGGGGGCGCGCCGCCCTAGCACCCGCCATACAGGGCTGCAATCACGGGGGCACACCGGCAAACATGTGGGCACGGCCCGGCCTCGGGTCTATAGGCGTGAACAATTCACCAATCTCGGAGCGAGTTCATGCGCATCGGCGTGCCCAAGGAAATCAAGAACCACGAATATCGCGTCGGCCTGACCCCGGCGTCGGTCGCCGAGCTGGTTGCCGCAGGGCACGAATTGCTGGTCGAGACCAACGCCGGAAGCGGGATCGACTGCCCCGATGCCGCCTTCCAGCGATCCGGCGCGACGATCCTGCCGTCGGCCGCCGACGTGTTTGCCGGCTCCGACATGATCGTGAAGGTCAAGGAGCCGCAGCGCCAAGAGATCGCGCTGCTCGAATCCCGCCACATCCTCTTCACCTACCTCCACCTCGCCGCCGACAAGCCGCAGGCCGAGGGGCTGATGCAGTCCGGCGCGACCTGCATCGCCTACGAAACCGTGACCTCGCGGAGCGGTGCCCTGCCCCTGCTCAAGCCGATGAGCGAAGTGGCCGGCCGGATGTCGGTCCAGGTCGGCGCCCATTATCTCGAAAAGGAGCAGGGCGGCCGCGGCGTCCTTCTCGGCGGAGTCCCCGGCGTCGCCCCGGCCAAGGTCGCGATCCTCGGCGGCGGCGTATCGGGCGTCAACGCCGCGCAGATGGCGGTCGGAATGCGCGCCGACGTCACCATCTACGACATCAACAACGACCGCCTCGCCGAGCTCGACATGTTCTTCTCGAGCCAGATCAAGACCGCCTACGCGTCTCGTGCGGCAATCGCGCGCGCCGTCGAGGAGGCTGAACTGGTGATCGGAGCAGTCCTCGTCCCCGGGGCCGCCGCGCCCAAGCTCGTCACCCGCGAGATGCTCAAGACGATGAAGCGCGGAAGCGTGCTCGTCGACATCGCCATCGACCAGGGCGGCTGTTTCGAGACCAGCCATGCGACGACCCACGCCGACCCTGTGTTCGAGGTTGACGGGATCATCCATTATTGCGTGGCCAACATGCCCGGCGCCGTCGCCCGCACCAGCGCCTTTGCGCTCAACAATGCGACGCTTCCGTTCGCGATGAAGATTGCCGCTCTCGGCGCCGAGGAAGCCATGCGGGCCGACCCGCATCTCGCCAACGGGCTCAACGTGTCGGCCGGCAGGATCCGCCACCAGGCGGTCGCCGACGCCCTCGACCTCCCGTTCGAGGAAGCCGCCTGATACGGGAACAATAGCAGAACACCGTCGTTCTCCGTGCCCATGCAAGAGGTTGCAAAGGCAGGACAATGAGCACGCAAGTTTCAGACGATCCCAAGCAGCACCCGACCGGCAATGCGGTCAAGGACCCCGACCATTGGGTCACCGGCGACCAGCCGATGACCGGTGCCCAGGCGTCTTATCTGCAGACCCTGAGCGAGGAAGCCGGAGACGAGTTCGACCCCGAACTGACCAAGGCCGACGCCTCGAAGAAGATCGACGAACTGCAGGAAAAAACCGGCCGCGGAGAGTAGCCGCGCCTCATCCTCCCTGCGTTCGCGCGGGGAGG
>JASLBJ010000110.1 GCA_030146725.1 Sphingomicrobium sp.
CATTGTCAAGCTGCTCGCGCTGTTTCCCGACAAGCGTTTCGACCCCGTCGAACGGGATGAATATAATCGCCAGATGCAGGACCTGTTCGAGGATGTGCGCGACTTCATCATCCTGCATTACAAGGCGACGCGACGCGACGATTCCAGGTTCTGGACCGGCTGCCGGACCATGGACGTTCCCGACAGCCTCGAGCGCAAGCTGGAACTGTGGCGCGCGAAGGGCCGCATCTTCCGCGAGGGACGCGACCTGTTCGGAACGGCCAGCTGGGTCGCGGTGCTGCTTGGGCAGGGCATCGTGCCCAAGCAAACCGAACCGTCGGCCGAGGCGCTCGACCAAAGCATGGTCAGCGACGCAATGGAGAAAATGCGACTGAGTTACCGGCGCATGGCCGAGCATATGCCGATCCATGGCGATTTCGTCGCCAGTGCCTGCGCACGGGCTCGGGCACAGACGGGCGGGAACTGAGCAGCGGCTGGAGCCGTGTGCTCAACCTCGCCTGACTTCAGTCGAGCTGGCCGAGAAGCTCGTTGACGCGCCGCTCGGCATCGGCGAGCGCGCGGTCGACAGGTTTCTGTCCGTTGACCGCTGCCGCGATCTCTTCGCCGATCAGCCCTTCGATCGCTGCCTGTCGCTGGACTAAGCCAGGCAGCGGCTCGCCGAATTCCGCCAGCGGGGCGATGTCTTGGCGATGGGCGAGTGCTGCGAAGCGCGGGCTCGCAATGTCCTTGCGGAAGGCGGGCAGATGCCCGGTTCGCGCCCAGTCAAAATTATGATCGGCCATGAAGCGGAAAAAGCGCGCAAGCGCCGTGCGCTGCTCGGGCGTGCGGGTGCGCTTCGGCACCACCCACACATGCCCGCTGACGAACGAGGCCTGGCGCCCCCACAGCCGGGGGTAGGGGAGGACCGCATAGCTGTCGTGAAGCGGTCGGCCGGGTGTCTTGGCTTCCTGCTCGAACTGCCCGATCATCCATGTTCCGGTCGGATAGATCCCCCCATCGCCATTCATGAAGCTCGCGATCGCGGCGGGTGTGTCCTGGTTCCGGGTCCCCAGCCGCTCGACGTTGATTCGGCGGAAGAACTCGACGATCCGCCTGGCCTCGGGCGTGCGCAGCCGGATGTGCTTGGGATCGGGAAAGATAACCGCGTTCTGCGCCATCAGATACGTGTACATGTTGCGCGTCTGATAGGCGGGGTCGCCGACCAGGCTCTGGATCAGATAGGGCTTGCCCGTGCGCTCCTTGAACTGGCGCGCATGGGCGAGCAGCTCGTCGGCGGACGTCGGCATGCGCGGCTTGTCGCCGTCCATCAGGCCGGCCTGACGGAATAGCCGCGTATTGATGTGGAACAGCCCGCCATGCGTGTCCCACGGCAGGCCGTAGATGCGGCCGTTGATGGTCACTGCGCGGAGGCTTGCCTCGGTGAAGCTCGCCGGCGCGATTCCGGCCTCGAGCAGGATCGGCTCGACCGGCTCGAGCAGGCCCTTTGCGGCATAGTCGGAGATGACCCCGCTGTGCATCGTGACAACGTCGGGCGGATCGCGCGCGGCGACCTGGGCGGTGAGCTGCGGATAGCCGGGCCAGGCGACGACATTCTGGCTGACGAAGGTCTCCGGGTTTTCGGCATTGAACTGGTTGATCAGCGTGGTGATGATCCCGCACTCGCCCTCGGCCTTGGACGCGTCGGTCGCCTTGCCGTAGACCGCGCCGCACTCGCCGAAAAAGCGCTGCAGGTAGATGCCGGTGCGCTCGTCGCCGCTGCTGCAGCTTCCGACAAGCAGCGCCGCAAGTGCGATCAGGGCGAGCCTCATCGCACCGCGGTCCCGGCCATCGCGCGCACGATCTGCTTCTGGAACACGATATAGACGATGAAGATCGGCAGCGACGCAAACACCGCCTGGGCCATCAGGAAGCCAAGCCCGCTGGTCTGGGCATAGTTCATCTGGCTTGCGGCCAGGCCGACGGTCAGCGTGTACATGTCGCTGCGCGTGGCCGAGATCAAAGGCCACCAATAATCGTTCCAGCTGGCGAGAAAGGTGAACACCGCAAGCGTCGATTGTGCGGGCACGGTCAGCGGCAACAACACCTTCCAGAAGATCGTGAACCGCGACGCTCCGTCGAGCATTGCCGCTTCGTCGAGCTCCCTGGGGATTGCGCGAAAATATTGCGTCATGAAGAACACGCCGAACGGCGCGACCAGGCCCGGCAGGATCAGCCCGGCGTAGCTGTTGTGGAGGTCGAGGTCGGCGAACAATTGGTGCCGCGGCAGGACCACAGCTTCGCCCGGTACCGCAAGGCCCGCAAGCACAAGCACGAACAGCGTCCGGCGAAGCGGGAAGTCGAGCCGCGCGAAGCCGTAGCCCGCGAGGCTGCACAGGATCAGCACGCCCGCAGTCGTCCCGAGCGAGACGATCGCGCTGTTGATCAGCCAACGCGTGGTCAGGCGGTTGCCAAAAATCGCCGCATAGTTCTCGAGTGTGTAGGGGCCCGACAGCGCAGCACCGCTGTTGCCGACCAGTTCGGCATTGGCCTTGAGCGACAGCAGCAGCGTCCACAGCAATGGTGCGACCATGATCGCCGCGCCGACGAACACGGCGGCGAAGGCGAGCGGCGACAGGCGGTTGCGGTCGGTCCTAGCGGCCACCCTCGGCCTCCTTGGCACGGCCGGTCGCCCAATATTGCAGCAGCGTCAGTCCGAGGATCAGCAGGAACAGGATCTCCGCCGCGGCAGTCCCATAGCCAAGCTCCCAGCGGCCGAACGCGACTTCGAAGATGAACAGGACGACCGTTCGCGACGCGCCGCTCGGCCCACCCGCGGTAAGCAATTGCGCCTGTCCGAACAGCTGCAACTGGGCAGCGGTCTGGAGCATGACAACCAGGATCACCGTCCGGCGAAGGGCAGGGAGAGTCACGCGCCAGAAGGTCGTCCAGCGGCTCGCGCGGTCGAGCGCGGCGGCCTCATAGACGTCTTCGGGGATCTGCTGGAGCCCGGCGAGGAACAGCATCATGGGCAGGCCGATCGACCACCAGATGGTGGTGATCGCAAGTGCCGGAAGCGTTAGGTCGGGATGGCTGAGGAAGGGCAGCGGCTCGCGCCCAAGCGCTTGAGACACCTCGCCGAGCAGGCCGGCGTCGGGTGCCAGCACGAAGCGCCAGATGAGCGTGACGATCGTTACCGAGAGCACCGACGACGAAAAGAAGATGCCGCGGAAGATCGTCGCGTCGCGCGCGGTGCGGTTGAGCGCAAGCGCCAGCAGCAGCGTGATGATGGTCAGCACGGGCACGATCATCAGCGCGACGAGAAACGTGTTGAGCAGCGACTGGATAAAGGTCGGATCGCTCAGCAGGCGCCCGTAATTGCCGAGGCCGACGAAGGTACCGCCGCCGAACAGGTCGACGCGGCGAAGACTGAGTGCGATGCCGAGCCCAAGCGGGTAAATCAGGATAACGAAGTAGAAGAGCAGGAACGGCGCAACGAAGGCGAACCCGCCCCACTTCGCCCGCGCGCGATTCACGCGGCTTCGGCCTGCGCGTGATGACCGGTGCCGTCGGGTCCGAACACATGGGCCGCCGAGCCGTCGAGCGACAAGCCGATCTCGTCGCCGATCCGTACCCGGCTGTAGCCTTCGTCTTCGGCGGTGATTGCTTGCCCGTCGGTCAGGCGCGCATAGACCAGGGTCCGTTCGCCAAGCCGCTCGACGAGATCAACCCTGGCGCGAGCGGTAGCGTTAACGTCATTGGCGACGCGGACCGCTTCGGGCCTGAGTCCGACGCGCAGTTCGCCGCCGCCTGGAAGTCCGGCGCGGTCGACGCGAGTCTCGAGTTCCGATCCGTCCCCGAGCTTCAGCCGCGCGTAATTCCCGCCGCCGTCGATCATCGTCGCGGGCACGAGCGTCATTGCCGGCGATCCCACAAACTGCGCGACGAAGATGTTCGCCGGACGGCTGTAGATCTCCATCGGCGGGCCGATCTGCTGGATCCTGCGGTCGTTCATGACGATGATCCGATCGGCGAGCGTCATCGCCTCGGCCTGGTCGTGGGTGACCATGATCACTGCCGCATCGACCTTCTGCTTCAATTGCGCGAGCTCGACGCGAGTCCGCATCCGCAGCGCCGCGTCGAGGTTCGACAGCGGCTCGTCGAGCAGGAACAGTTGGGGTTGCTTGACCAGCGCGCGGCCGATCGCGACGCGCTGGCGCTGCCCGCCGGACATTTGTCCGGGCTTGCGATCGAGCAGTTCTTCCATCTCGAGTACCTTGGCGGCGTCAGCCACACGCCGCTCGATCTCGTCGGACGGAACGCGCGCGTTGCGCAGGCCGAACGCCATATTGTCGCGCACCGACATATGCGGATAAAGTGCGTAGTGCTGGAACACCATAGCGACTCCGCGCTCGCCCGGCGCCAAGCCGTCGATGCGCCGGCCGTCGAGCGTAATCTCGCCCGTGTCGGCCGTCTCCAGCCCGGCGATGATGCGCAGCAGGGTCGACTTGCCCGACCCCGACGGCCCGAGGAAAGCGATGAACTCGCGCTTCTCGATCGATAGGGAAATGTCGTCGAGCACCCGGGTCGATCCGTACGCCTTGCTGACGGCATTAAGCTCGAGACTTGCCAATGCGAGAACCTCCTCCGGTAAGTCACTCTACAACAAGATGCTGCGCCCGCAACGCCTGTCGATGCGCGATCGGCGGCCTGTCAGCGGCGGCTCCCGGACAGGCCGGTGCGCGGCGCTAACGGCAGCACCGAGCTGATTTCTTGCATTCCATCGGACTGACCAGCGGAGTTGAAGCAAGACTGGTCCCGGGCGCCATGCTTCACCTTGACCCGATCACACTTGACGCGTTCACATGGGGGCCGCGCCTCGACCGGCGTCTGCAGTGCTGCACCCTCGTCCCCTGAATCGACGAACGGGCTGTGGGCCGGTAGAGGGGCTAAGCGCCTTTGCGGGTGGTGAAACCCTCGCGACGGCGTCAGGATTGCGGCAGCAGGATGAGGCCAGGGTGGTAAGAGATCATTACGCGGACCTCGGTGTCACGCCCATGAGCGAGGATATCGTGATCCGCGCCGCCTATCTGGCCTTGATGCGGCGCTACCATCCGGACGTGAATCCTTCGACGTATGCGGCCGAGCGCATCCGGATCGTGACCGGCGCCTATGAAGTGCTCGGCGACCCAGACCGGCGCGCCGAGTACGACCAGATGCGCGCGGCCAAGGCCCAGGCTGCCGCACCGCGGCCGTCAGCGGCCAAGCCATTCGCCGTCGGCCCGGTAGCGTTCGGCATCTTCGCAATGCTCCTGATGCTCAGCGTGTTCCTGGTGTGGGTCCAGCAGCCCGGTCCCGACGAGCCGCTGGTCGCTTCAAGCGAGCCTCGGCGGGCAAGCCCGGCGCCCGAGCGCGATGTGACCTTCGCGGCGGTCCAGGCGAGCGACATGGCGGCTTCGGCGCGGCCGGACGCGGCGGCCGTCTGCACCTCGGGCTCGACCAACATGCTGCTCAAGCAGGAGCTGTTTCGCCGCGCGGCGCAGATCCGCGGCCGCGACGGCGCGGCGTTCATCCGGCTAGCGGGATCCTCGTTCGTCCGCATCGGCTCGCCGCTCGCCACCGGCTTCGACCAGCCCCAGACGGTCAGCTGCCGGGCCGCGGTCGCGGTCGACCTGCCGCCCGGCGTTGCAGCGGGCACCGGCCAGCGCACGGTTGCAGCCGAGCTTGCGTACCGGGTTGCGGTCGGAGCGGGCGCGAACGGCATGGCGGTTATGCTTGGCAACGCAGACCGGATTGCAGGGCCGCTCGCGACGCTTGCCCAGATTGCTCGCCCCGAGGACACGCTCGCTGCAGTGGTGGTCGATGAGCCCCCCGCGCCTGCGCCCGCTCCAGCTCCGCCCGTAGCCAGACCCGCCGCAGCGCCGGCCGCCGCGCCTCCGCCGGCCCCGGCCAAACCGCCGGCGCCAGCCCGGGCGACCGCCACGGCGTCGGTGCGAGCGCCCGAGCCCAAGCCCGCGCCGAAGCCGGCGGCCAAACCGGCCGCGACGCCTGCGGCGTCGCAGTCACCCGCAAGCACCAACTGCCGCTTCGCCAAGCAAGACTGGGAAACCGCATTGTGCAGCAACAGCAATCTTGCCGCGCTCGATCGCCATCTCGCATTGTTCTACAATCAATCGTGGCGCAGCGCCGACGCTGCCAAGCGCGACCGGCTGACCAAGTCGAGTTACCAGTTCATCGGCCGCCGCAACGCGTGCACGACGAACACCTGCGTCCGCAACGCCTATACCGAGCGGATGAAGGAGGTCGCCGGGATCCTTTCGGCACCTGCGGCCGAGCCGAAGGCGGCGACTCCCGCAGCCAAGCCCGAGTCCTCGACTAAGCCAGCCAAGCCCAAGTCGTAACAGGCGCAGCCGATAAGGGCATTGAAGGCGGGGAAGTCGGCGCTATATGCGCGGTTCAGCCCGCGTGGACCGTTAGCTCAGTTGGTAGAGCAGACGACTCTTAATCGTCCGGCCCTTGGTTCGAATCCAAGACGGTCCACCACTTCCTCTAGCGCCCCCTTGCCGACCGCTCAGGCGAGGCGCGAGACCGTGCGCTGCTGGCGTTCGAGCGACATCAGCAGTCCCAGGCACAGCATCACCGTCATCACCGCCGAGCCACCGAAGCTGACCAGGGGCAGGGGGATCCCGACGACCGGCGCCAGGCCCATGACCATCATCAGGTTGATCGACACGTAAAAGAAAATCGTCGCGGTCAGCCCGGCGGCGGCGAGCTGGGCGAAGCGGCTGCGCCCGTTGAGGCTGACCTTGGTCCCCCAGCGGATCACCGCCGCGAACAGCAGGATCAGCAGCACGCCGCCGACCAGTCCCCATTCCTCGACCATCGCCGCGAAGGCGAAGTCGGTATGCCCCTCGGGCAGATAATCGAGATGGCTCTGGCTGCCGTTGAGATAGCCCTTGCCGAACACCCCGCCCGAGCCGATCGCGATCTTCGACTGGCTGATATGGTATCCGGCACCGAGCGGGTCGCTCTCCGGGTCCATGAAGATCAGCACCCGCTTGCGCTGATATTCGTGCATCGTTGCATATACGAGCGGAAGCGCGACCGCGAGCGCACCGGCACCGCCGAGGAAGATCCACATCGGCAGCCCGGCGACGAACATGATCGTGATCCCGCCGAGCAGGACCATGGTGGCGGTGCCAAGGTCCGGCTGGACGAGGATCAGCGAGAACGGGACCAGCACCAGCAGCGCCGCGGGCCAGACCGCGCGCCAGCTGCGAATCGCGCCCGTGGGAAGCAGTTCGTAGAAGCGGGCGAGAACGAGCACGATCGCGGGCTTCATGAACTCGCTCGGCTGCAGGCGGATGAAGCCGAGGTCGATCCAGCGCTGGGCGCCCTTGCCGACGAAGCCGACCATCTCGACGATGACCAGCAGGATCAGGATGACCCCATAAGCCGGGAACGCCAGGCTCTTGATCGTCGATTCTCGGATCCACGACATTGCGACCGCGACCGACAGGAAGAACAGGAAGGTGATGCCCTGCCTGAGCGCCCACGGCTGGATCGATCCGCCCGCAGTTGAGTAGAGCGTCGCGAGGCCGAACGCCCCGATCCCGAGCACCAGGAAGATCAGCCGCCACGGCAGGCGCGCAAGCGGCTGGGGGATCAGCGCCGAGGAGATCATGCGGTCCTCTGCGCGGCTGCGGCCTTGACCGCGGCCGCCTTGCGCGCGTTGCGCTCGGCCAGCGTTCCGCCCCATTGCTGCTCCAGCGCGGCAAGCGACTCCAGCGCCTTGTTGCGGTCGTAGAGGAAGGTCAGCACGTCCTTGGCGACGGGAGCTGCAGCGCGCGATCCGCCCATGCCGTGCTCGATGACGACGGCGCCGGCGTAGCGCGGCTTGTCCGACGGCGCGTAGAACACGAACAGCCCGTGGTCACGATACTTCCAGGCGCCGCTCTGGCCCCGCTGGCCGCCGGTGATCCGCCGCACCTGCGCGGTCCCGGTCTTGCCGCTCATTTCGATTCCGTCGAGCGGCAGCCGGCTTGCGCCTGCGGTCCCGTCGCCGTTGACCACCTGCCACATGCCGCCGCGCACCGCCTCGAGATGCCCGGGCGGAATGCCGAGCAGCGGAGCGGGCTCCTTGCCAATTCCGATCAGCCGCGGCTGGATGTCGCGCCCCGATGCAATTCGCCCGGCCATGGTCGCCAGCTGGAGCGGATTGACGATCAGGAATCCCTGGCCGATCGATGCATTGAGCGTGTCGGACGCGGTCCAGTCGCCGCGCTCGAACAGCTTGGGACTCTCCCGGAACTTACGCGCCTTCCAGCGGCTGTCGGGGACGGTACCGTAGCTCTGGCTGACGACGGGCAGGTCGAACTTCTGCCCAAGGCCGAGCGCCTTGGCCATCGGCGCGATCTTGTCGTAGCCGACGCGGTGCCCCATCGCGTAGAAATAGGTGTTGCAGCTCTTGGCGATTGCCCGGCGCATGTCGACGGTGCCGTGACGGCCAAGGCAGCGGAAGAAGCGATTGCCCAGCCGATAGCCGCCCGGACAGTGGATCCGGTCGGTCGGTTTGATCCCGTGTTGCAGCAGCGCGAGCGCGCCCATCGGCTTGATCGTCGAACCTGGCGGGTAAAGCGCGTTGAGCACCTTGTTGAGCAACGGCCGGCGCGGATCGTCCGATAGCGAAGCCCATTCGGCGCGGCTGATTCCGTCGGAAAAGCTGTTGGGATCGTAGGCGGGCATCGACACCATCGCGAGGATGTCGCCGGTCATGCAGTCGAGGATCACGCAGCTGCCCGATTCCTCGCCGAGCCGCCGCGCCGCAAACTCCTGCAGGTCGGCGTTGATCGCCAGCTGAACGGTCGCGCCGCTGCTGTCGGGCTTGGGCGTCAGCTCGCGCACCAGCTTGCCGCGCGCGGTCAGCTCGACCCGCTGGCCGCCGGGAATCCCGCGCAGGCGCTGCTCGAGCGTTTCCTCGAGGCCCTCCTTGCCAATCTTGAACCCGGGCGTGATCAGCAGCGGGTTCTTCTCCTTTTCGTACTCCGCGGCCGATGCGGCGCCGACATAGCCGACCAGATGGCCGACGGCGGGACCGGTCGGGTAAAAGCGCGAGAAACCGCGTGTCGGCTGGACTCCGGGAAGCTCGGGCAGGCGCACCGTCACCGCAGCATAATTGTCGTAGGGCACGTTTTCGGCAACCTGGACGGGCTGGTAGCCCTTGGCGGCCTTGAGCTCGGTGAGGATCCGGTCGACCTCGTCGACGTCGAGCCTGAGCAGCCGCGCGAGCGTGCGCAGCGTTGCCGCGGGATTTTCGATCTGGTCGGGAATGAGGTCGACGCGAAAGTCGCTGCGGTTGATCGCGATCGGCTTGCCGAAGCGGTCGACGAGCCAGCCGCGCCGCGGCGGGACGATGATCAGCTGGACGCGATTGTCTTCGGACAATAGCTTGTAGCGCTCGTTCTCGGCTACCGCGAGCCAGCCGAGCCGCCCGAGCAGCAACCCGCCGACCGCGGCCTGGGCGCCGGCGGCAATGACCATCCGGCGCGAAAAGGTCATCCCCTGATGGACGGGCGTCAGCCGGGTGCCCTTCATCGGCCCAGTCTCATCGGCCCAGTCTCATCGGCCCAGTCTCATCGTCCCAGCCGCCAGCGGTCGATGCGGCTGACGATAAACGCTGCGATCGGGAACGCGAAAATGGCGACCAGCAGCGGCTCGACGATGCTGTTGTACGGAGCGACTGCACCGGCGGCTCCGGCGGCCCACCAGTCGAGGCTTTCGGCGGCGGTCAGCAGGACCGCGGCAAGCGCCCATTCGATCCAGTAGTCGCGCCACATGGTGCGCCGGTCGATCAGGTCGAGCACGATCATGGTCGCGGTCCACAATGCCACCGACAGGCCGATCGGACCACCGGTGATCAGGTCATTGGCAAGGCCGAGTGGTGCTGCCCACCACGCCGGCCAGGGATCCGCGCGCAGTAAGCGCCAGGCGATGAACACGAGGTAGCCGAAATCGGGAAACCAGCCGGTCAGTGACACTGCGGGCACCATCTGCAGCAGCGCTGCGACGAGCACCGATATGGCGGGAATGTAGGCGGCGAGCGAGCGCGGACCGGCGTTGAGGCGGCGCTTCGTTGCGAGTCCGGTACGAACCATCAGCGGGCGACTGCAGGCTCGAGCGGTTCAGCGGTTTCGGCCGCGACCGCAGCCGGCTCGAACGGCGGCTCGACGAGTGCGAAGCTGGTGTTCGCGGGATCCGCCAGGGGGATCGCGATCGCGCCGTCATCGTCGAGGCGAACGATCCGAGCGATCGGCACCAGCGGCGGGTAGAGGCCGCCCGTGCCCGAGGTGATCACGATGTCGCCGGGCTTGAACGGGTTGCGCCCGACCTCGAGCGGGCGGACGTCGACGGTGCCGTCGCCGCGCCCTTGGCTGATCACCGGGATCGGTGCTCGAAGCAGCCGCGCCGGGACGATGTTCGAGCGGTCGGAGATGAGCAGGATGCGCGAGGCGAAATTGCCGGCGTCGATCACCCGCCCGATCAGCCCCTCGCCCGAGCGCACGGGCATTCCGACCGCGACTCCGTCGCTGGACCCGGCCGAAAGGATCGCGAAGCGCCGCGGGCTGCTCAGCGAGGAGCCGACGATGCGGCCGGTGGCGACTGCCTCGCGGCTGCGTTCGCGCAGGCGAAGCGCCGAGCGAAGCTGGATGTTTTCCTGCTGGATTGCCTTGGCCTCGACCATCCGCTGGAGCATTGCGCGGCGGTCACGCTTGAGCGCCGCATTCTGGTGCGCCGCGTCCCAGTAATTGCCGGCGCCGCCGACCAGCCCCTCAAAGGTTGCGGTGATTCCGTGCATGCCCCGGCTGAGCGGCGAAGTGACGTCGAGCGCTGCACCGCGGATGCCGGCAAAGCTGCGCGGAGCGACCAGCGACACGGCGAGCAGGGTCAGCCCGACGACCAGCCCGACGACGACGGCGATGAAGCCGAAGAACATGCCGTATTGGGCACGGCGCGACCAACCCGGGCGCGGGGGCGCCACGTCTCAGCGCCCTGTCAGGCGGTTTGCAGCACGCCGCGGAACTGCTCTTCCTCGAGCGCACGGCCGGTGCCGAGCGCAACGCAGGTCAGCGGGTCCTCGGCCACGGTCACCGGCAGGCCGGTCTCGTCGCGCAGCACCTCGTCGAGTCCCTGCAGCAACGCTCCGCCGCCGGTCAGGACGATGCCCTGGTCGCAGATGTCGGCGGCCAGCTCGGGCGCGGTATTCTCGAGCGCGATGCGGACCCCCTCGACGATCGTGCCGACCGGCTCCGACAGCGCCTCGGCGATCTGGCCCTGGTTGATCGAGATTTCCTTGGGAACGCCGTTGACGAGGTCGCGGCCCTTGATGTGAACGGTCTTGCCGATGCCGTCGACCGGCGGCTTGGCAATCCCCACTTCCTTCTTGATCCGCTCGGCCGTGGCCTCGCCGATCAGCAGATTGTGGTTGCGCCGCACGTAGGAGGAGATCGCCTCGTCCATCTTGTCGCCGCCAACGCGGACCGAGGTGGTGTAGGCCAGCCCGCGCAGGGACAGCACCGCGACCTC
>JASLBJ010000113.1 GCA_030146725.1 Sphingomicrobium sp.
TCGGAAACGATCGTCGCCTCCGCCTCGAAGTTCATCGTCAGGTACGGCTTGTCCCACTGCCCGGTGATCCCGAGCCGCTGGAACTGCTCGCGCTGCACGTCGACCCAGGCCTGCGCATAGGCGCGGCACTCGGCGCGGAACTCCCTCGCCGGCACTTCGTCCTTGTTGAGCTTCTTCTTTCGGTACTGCTCCTCGATCTTCCACTCGATCGGCAGCCCGTGGCAGTCCCAGCCGGGCACATAAGGCGCGTCCTTGCCCAGCAAGGTTTGGCTGCGGACGACCATGTCCTTGAGCACCTTGTTGAGCGTGTGCCCGATATGGATGTCGCCGTTCGCATAAGGCGGGCCATCGTGAAGGATGAACTTGCCCCGCCCCGCACGCGTCCGCCGAAGCTGGCCGTAGATGTCCTGCTCCTGCCACCGCGCAAGGATCGCCGGCTCCTTCTGCGGCAGGCCGGCCTTCATCGGAAAGGCGGTCGTCGGCAGGAACACGGTGCTGCGATAATCGGGCTTGATCGCTCCGGGATTGCTCGGGGGCGTGCCCGCAGGCTCGGGCGCTTCAGTCTGGTCGGGGGTGTCGGACATTGGCGCGCGCTCTAGCGGGAGGGCAGGGGATTGCAAATGACGCTCGTCGGCTAGCCAAGCAGCCGCCGCGCCTCCGCCTCATCCGCGCGCATCTGCGCAACCAGCGCATCGAGCCCGTCGAACCGCGCCTCGCCCCGCATGAAATGATGCAGCGCAACCTCGATCGTCCGCCCGTACAGATCGCCCGAAAAGTCGAACAGATGCGCCTCGAGCAGCTCGACCGGCGGATCGAACATCGGCCGCACGCCGAGGCTCGCGACCCCGCCATGCTCGCTGCCGTCGTCGAGCCGCACCCGCACCGCATAGATGCCGTACGCCGGCCGCTGATACTTGCCGAGCGTGAGATTGGCGGTCGGATAACCAAGCTCGCGCCCCCGCGCATCGCCATGCTCGACCACGCCCTCGACCGCGAACGGCCGAGTGAGCAGATGCGTCGCTGTCCCCGGATCGCCCGCGGCGAGCGCCTCCCGCACCCGGCTCGACGACACCGGCAGCCCGTCGAGCAGCACCGCGGAAACCGCTTCGGCGACGATCCCGTGCGCCGCTCCAAGCTCGCGCAATCCCGCCGCCGATCCGCCGCGCCCCCGCCCGAACGTGAAGTCTTCGCCCGTCACCACCCCCGCGGCGCCGATCCGCTCCCCCAGCAACCGCCCGACGAAATCCTCGGCGCTGGTCGCCGCAAGTTCGCCGTCGAACCGGAACAGCAGCATCGCGTCGGCGCCGGCCTGCGCGAACAAGCGCTCGCGCTGGTCGAGGGTGGTCAGCCGGAACGGCGGCAGGTCGGGCTTGAAGTGGCGCACCGGATGCGGGTCGAAGGTTGCGACGATCACCGGCCGGCGCTCGTGATGCCCGCGCGCGACCGCCCGGCTGACGACCGCCTGGTGGCCGAGGTGGAAGCCGTCGAAATTACCGAGCGCGACGATGCCTCCGCGGAACGCTTCCGGCACAGGTTCGTCGATGGTCAGCCGCTTCATGCGTGCGCCGCTTACTGCGCTTGACTCGACCCGTCCACGATCCTATCTGCGCAGCTATCCCGATCCACCGGTTCCGGCGGCGCATTCGTGCGCGCGTTGGGTATTCCTTTGGACGACGGGCTCATCTGGCGAAGAGATGGGCTGGCCACGTGCCTGCCTGTGGAGCTGAGAAGGAAACAGAATGGCACGTATTGCCGGCGTCAATATCCCGACCAACAAGCGCGTCGAAATCGCGCTCACCTACATCCACGGAATCGGCCGCACCAAGGCCAAGCAGATCGCCGACAAGATCGGCATTGCGCCCGAGCGGCGGGTCCAGGACCTGACCGACCAGGAAGTGCTCCACATCCGCGAAGCGATCGATGCCGACCATAGCGTCGAAGGCGACCTTCGCCGCCAGACGGCGATGAACATCAAGCGCTTGATGGACCTCGCCTGCTACCGCGGCCTGCGTCACCGCAAGGGCCTTCCGGTCCGCGGCCAACGCACGCACACCAATGCGCGCACCCGCAAGGGCAAGGCGAAGCCGATCGCGGGCAAGAAGAAGTAAAGACCGTCCGGGGGGAGGGTCGTCTTACTTCTTCTCTTCCCCGGTCGCTTTTCTCTCGCCAGCCCAACGCAGATCGCCCTTCGAGCGCAGCTCGGGGCAGTGGATTAGGAACGAATAAATGGCTCAAGCACCTCAACGCCTTCGTCGGCGGGAGCGCAAGAACATCACAGCCGGCGTCGCTCATGTGAACGCCAGCTTCAACAATACAATGATCACCATCACCGACGCGCAGGGCAACGCCATCGCGTGGAGCTCGGCCGGAATGATGGGCTTCAAGGGTAGCCGCAAGTCGACCCCGTACGCCGCTCAGGTCGCGGCCGAGGACGCGGGCAAGAAGGCCGTCGAACATGGCGTGCGCACGCTCGAAGTCGAAGTGAAAGGCCCCGGATCGGGCCGCGAGAGCGCACTCCGGGCCCTCCAGGCGGTCGGCTTCCAGATCACCTCGATCCGCGACGTCACTCCAATTCCGCACAATGGCGTGCGGCCGAGCAAGCGCCGCCGCGTCTGACGCGGGCGCAACGCTCGATTTCTGCCGCCGCCTGCACGCAGGCGACCGGCAATACTGAATATCCGACGGGGGACGCCTCGTCACAAGGGCAGGGATGAACATGGCCGTTAACGCAAAGAACTGGCAGGAACTCAAGAAGCCCAACTCGCTCGAGCGCAAGCATGCCGGAGGCGACGTCCGCCGCCGCGGCGTGTTCGTCGCCGAGCCGCTCGAGCGCGGCTTCGGTATGACGCTCGGCAACTCGCTTCGCCGGGTGCTGCTGTCGTCGCTCCAGGGCGCCGCCGTGACCTCGATCAAGATCGATGGCGTGCTGCATGAATTCAGCAGCCTCGCCGGCGTCCGCGAGGATGTCACCGACATCGTTCTCAACGTCAAGCAGATCGCGCTCAAGATGGAAGGCGAGGGCCCCAAGCGCCTGCACCTTTCCGCGACCGGCCCCGCCGACGTCACCGCGGGCATGATCGTCACCACCGGCGACATCGAGGTGACCAACCCCGACCAGCTCATCTGCCACCTCGACGAGGGCGCGACACTCAACGTTGAGCTGACCGCCGACATCGGCAAGGGCTATCAGCCGGCCTCGGCCAATCGCCCGGCCGACGCGCCGATCGGGCTCATTCCGATCGACGCGCTCTACTCGCCGGTGCGCCAGGTTGCCTACAAGGTCGAGAACACGCGCGTCGGCCAGGAGCTCGACTACGACAAGCTCACGCTGACGCTCGAGACCGACGGCACGATCACGCCGGAGGATGCACTCGCCTATGCGGCGCG
>JASLBJ010000234.1 GCA_030146725.1 Sphingomicrobium sp.
ACGCTCCGACCGCTGCACCGCCCATCACCATGGCCAAAGCCGCTGGAGGTCCGTGCACCTTCAGCCGACGAAGGACACTCAGCGCCGGTACTCCGAAAATCACAGCGGGAACCGAACCGAACAGCACGAAGGTCATGGCTAAGCCTGCGACGGGAATCAAACTGAGAGTTGTCAGCGTGCTTAGGCCTGTTGCAAGCGCTGCCAGCATACTCCCGAGGATGATGGCGAGCACAAACTTCAGAACGATCGTGACCAGAGCCATTTAGAGCCTCTCAGGTGTCCAAATGACGGGACTTGCCGAACAGGTTTAGTGCACCTCTACATGCCCACCTCAGCTAAACAGTTCAGGCAGCGACCTTCCTACTGAGACCGCCTTGTAGCGGGGTGCTGTCCGTGTGCCGGCCGGCGATGCCCTTTGTGACTGCGCCGTCATGAAGTAGCCAGTGCTGCTCTGAACTGGCCCCCACTGGCCGCGCCAGCGCTTTTTTGATCGTCTAGCCCACGCTCTTTGATCCGGCGAGCGCCCCTCAGTCCGTGCGGTGAAAGCCTGAACTCTCCAACCGCGCCAAGGGTTTAACTCAGTTTAAGGATTTGCCGTGGATACGCCGTTAAGAAGGTCTGGCCCAGGCAGGCAAGCTGCTTGAGTCGCGAGCTGCGGGGGAGCGGCATGGAAGGTGACATCGACTATTTCGCTCGGCGGGCGACCGAGGAGAAAGCGGCGGCCAACAGTGCCGAGCATGCGCTCGCGCGGCAGGCGCATCTCGATCTTGCCGAGCGCTATGACGATCTGGCGAACTCGTTCGCAGCGGACGAGCAGCGCCTTGGGATCGGCCTGTCCGACTCGAACGTGGTCAGGCTTGCGGCAGGTGCAGATAGGCGGCGTTGAAGTCGCCGGCGTTCGCCAGGCCGGCCCAATCCTCGATCCGCAGCGCTCGCCGCGAACGGGAGATCAGACCGTCCTCGCTTAATGCCATCAGTGTCCGGTTGGTATGGACCGTTGTGAGGCCAAGCGCGTCGGCAAGCTGTTCCTGGGTCATCGGCAGCTCATAGCCGTCGCGATCGCCAAGTTGCGCGGCCTCGAAGCGCAAGCCGAGCTCGCACAACAGATGCGCGGCACGGGCATGCGCGCGGCGGCGGCCGACGTTCAAGGTCCATTCGCGGAAGATCGAGGCGTCGACCAAAGTGTCGTACCACATGGCGCGACCGACTTCCGGCCGGGCGAAGGCCAGATCCTGAAGCGCCTCGATCGGAACCTGGGCAACCTCGACATGGTCGAGCGCCTGCAGATTATGGTCGGCAGTCCCGAGCAAGGAGTTCTGAAGATCGGCCATGTCGCCGCGCATGTGGATCGAGAAGACCTGGCGACCGCCATTGCCGGCGACCTTGCTGCGGAAGCTGAAGCCGCTGAGCAGCACGCAGCAATGCTGCGGCTGGTCGCCTTCACGGACGATATACTCCTGCGGGCGATAGGACATCCGACGCACAGGAAGGTCGAGGATCGCGTCCCGGTCCTCCTCATCGAGCGACCGCCACTGGCGAAGCTTCGCGACCATCGGCGCGAGCAGGGACTGCGTTGGATCTGACATGACTGCTCCCCGAGGGCGGGAGCACTGCCGAAGTCTCTCAGCCACCAGGCGCCTAGATAAAGAGCTGGTGATAGTTCCGCTTTAAACCTGTTTAACGGGATTACCTAGCCTTAATTAGAAAATATTCTGAAAAAGTCTTAATGCCTCAGCAACTTACGTCGACTTGCCGGACCTTACCATTTGGTGTATTGCTTTGGTAACACAGCGGGAGGTGAGGATGCGCAGTGGGTTGGTGATCGGAGTAACCGCGGTTGTCGCCGCGCTCGGCGCTTGCGTCGGCGAGGCCGAAGGGCAGGAGGGGACGGCCGGACAGCGAAGTTATCAGGTCGGCGGCTTCACCGCGATGGAGGTTGCGGGTCCCTATGACGTCGAGGTGCGGACCGGCTCAGCCCCGAGCGTGCAGGCGAGCGGGCCCGAGTCGATGCTCGAGCGGCTGGTGGTCGAGGTCAAGGGCGACCGGCTGCTGATCCACCCGCGCAAGCAGAACGGCTGGTTCCAGCGCGGGTCGAACGGCACGGTCAGGCTGATGGTGACGGTCCCGCAGCTGCTCGGCGCCGAGATCGCCGGATCGGGCAACGTCCGGGTCGATGCGGTCAAGGGGCCGCGATTCGTCGGGCAGATCGGGGGCTCGGGCAATCTGACGCTCGGGCAGGTCGACGTCGCCGATCTCGAGCTCGGCATTGCCGGCTCCGGCGAGGTCGTCGCCCGCGGTGGACGGGCGCGCAAGGCCAAATACGCAATCGCCGGATCGGGCGACATCGACGCGGCCGGGATCGCCAGCGAGACTGCAGCGGTTTCGATTGCGGGATCGGGCAATGTGGCGGCGCAGGCAAGCGGCACGTCGGCGGTGGAAATCGCCGGGTCGGGTGATGTCGAGATGACCGGCGGCGGCAAATGCACGGTGTCGCGGGCCGGGTCGGGCGAGGTGCGCTGTTCCTGATTTGGAGATAGCAAGCGGCTGGTCTTAGGCTCGAATTAACCAGCGGCGGGGAAGGTGAGCGCGATGCGCGCCGCCTTGCCAGTCCTGTTGCTGCTCGCCGCTGCCGGCGGGGCCGCTCCGGCCAAGGCCGCGAACCGCAACTTCGGGGTGAGCGGGTTCGATCGAGTGCGGGTCGAGGGGCCGTATCGGGTGACACTGGCAACCGGAGTCGCGCCCTTTGCCCGGGCCAGCGGACCGGCCGCGGCGCTCGACGGGGTCGTGATCGAGGTCGAGGGGCGCACCCTCGTGGTTCGGTCGGGCCGGGCGGATGCGAGCGGCTTTGCGCGCGAGTCCCGTGGACCCGTCGAAATCGCGATCGGAACGCATGAGCTTGTCGCCGCATGGCTCAACGGCGCCGGGAGCCTGGGAATAGACCGCGTGCGCGGGATGATGTTCGAGCTCTCGGTCCAGGGCTCGGGAGCAGTGAGCATCGATGCGATAGCGGTCGATCGGATGAAGGTCGCGCTGGGTGGGTCAGGCGGCGCTCGGCTGGGCGGATCGGCGCTCACCCTGACGGCGGTGGTGCGCGGGATGGCAACGCTCGACGCGGGGGCGCTCGGCGTGAAGGATTTGGTGCTCGGCGCCGAGGGGCCGGCGACGGTGCGCCTGACCGTCAGCGGCACCGCCAAGGTCGATGCGCGCGGGACGGCTTCGGTGACGCTTGCCGGCGCGCCGCGCTGCGAGACGCGGCTGGCCGGGTCGGCGACGGTCGGCGGCTGCCGCTAGCCGCCTTTGCTTGGTGAAGTCGGTACCGGCATCAATCACAAGAACGCGCCTCAGCGGCTGCCGCTAGCCGCCAGCCGCCAGCGGCAGCGAGATGGCTATTGCAGCGAAGCCTGGGCCTCGACGCCTGACAGGAAGCCCCACAAAGCGCCCGCAAGCTCCTCGCCTGCCGCAACCGCTTCGGCCTGTTCGGCAGCGGGCAGCGCATCGAGCAGTGCCCGGCAGACGGCGCTATGCTC
>JASLBJ010000263.1 GCA_030146725.1 Sphingomicrobium sp.
ATGAACATCCAGTTCGCGGTCCAGGACGGCACCGTCTTCCTGATCGAGGTCAATCCGCGTGCCAGCCGCACCGTGCCGTTCGTCGCCAAGGCGATCGGTCAGCCGATCGCCAAGATCGCTGCCCGGGTGATGGCCGGCGAGACGCTCGCCAGCCTGCCCAAGATCGACCGGCGGATCGGGCAGATCGCCGTCAAGGAGTCGGTGTTCCCGTTCGCGCGCTTCCCGGGGACTGACCCGGTGCTCGGACCGGAAATGAAGAGCACGGGCGAAGTTATGGGAATCGATCGTGAATTCAGCATCGCCTTTGCCAAGGCCTTGCTTGGATCCGGGATGATCCTGCCGGACCGGGGAACGGCCTTCGTGTCGGTCAAGGACGCCGACAAGGAGCATATCCTGCCGGCGGTCGAGAAATTGATCGGGCTCGGCTTCAAGGTCATTGCGACCGGCGGCACCGCGGGGCATCTCGAGGCCAAAGGGCTTGCGGTCGAACGGGTCAACAAGGTCGCGCAGGGGCGGCCGCACATCGTCGATCGGCTACTCGATGGCGCAGTGGCGCTGGTCATCAACACCACCGAGGGGTCGCAATCGCTGAAAGACAGCCATTCGATCCGTGCGACGGCGCTGGCGAAGAGGGTGCCTTATTTTACCACTGCCGCTGCCAGTGTGGCCGCGGTGCGATCGATCGAGGCGATGCGCGGGGCTGCGCTTGAAGTCGGCTCGCTGCAGTCCTATTATTCCGCGGTAAAGTGAACCTCACATAAATCCACACTCCGTTCGCGAGCCCACCGGCTTGCTGGAGCAGGGCGTGACCCAGGGAAAGGCGTGTTTGAATGGCGAGTGCCGACAAGGTACCGATGCTGGCTGAAGGCCATCGCAAGATCAGCGACGAGGTCCGGCATCTCAAGCTGATCGAGCGGCCCGCGGTGATCCAGGCGATCGAGGAGGCGCGTGCGCACGGCGATCTCAGCGAAAACGCCGAATATCATGCGGCCAAGGAGCGGCAGGGCCAGATCGAGGCGACGATTGCCGATTACGACGATCGGCTGAGCCGCGCGCTGGTGATCGATCCGACGACGCTGTCGGGCGACAAGGTCGTGTTCGGAGCGACCGTTACGCTGACCGACGAAGACGACAAGGTCATCCGTTACCAGCTTGTCGGGCAGACCGAGGCGGACGCCAAGATCGGGCGGATCAGCTACAATTCGCCGCTTGGACGAGCGCTTATCGGCCGCCAGGTCGGCGATGACGTCGAAGTGTCGACGCCGTCGGGCGATCGCTACTACGGCATCGAGCGGATCGAGTTCATCTGAGCACCGCGCCCCCGTTCCAGGTCCCACGCACCGCGACGGTCGCGATCGCGGTGGTTACCGCTGTCGTGTGGCTGCTGACGGTCCTTGTCGGGCAGAGCGAGCGTGCCGCTTTGGCGTTCGGGTTCATCCCCGCGCGCCTGAGCGGGGCACCGTTCCCGTTTCCGGCGTTTCCGGCGTGGCTGACCCCGCTCAGCGCGACACTCGCACACGGCGGGTTGCTGCATCTGGCGTTCAACCTGCTGATGCTGGTGTGGTGCGGAAGCGCAGTCGAGCGTGTTCTCGGGCGGGCGCCATTGATCTTTCTCTACGTCGTCGGGGCGTTCTCGGCTGCTGCCGCGCAGTGGCTTGCCGGACCAGATTCGATCGTCCCGGTAATCGGGGCGAGCGGGGCGATCAGCGCGGTGATCGGCGCCTTCGCGCTGAGCTTCGGGCAGACTCGCCGCTTCACCTATTCGGCGCGGCTCAACCGCCTGCTCAACGCGGCGTGGCTGCTGGCCGCGTGGATCGTGATGCAGCTGATGGTCGGCTGGCTTGCGGGAGGCCAGGGAACGCTGCTTGCGACCCCGGCGCACATCGGCGGCTTCGTTGCCGGCCTGCTGCTCCAGCGGCCGCTGCTGCTGTGGCGTTACCGCGGTGCCTGAGGGTCGGCGTTCGACCTGACCGGGGTCGTACTCGGCTCGACATCGGGTTCGAGCAGGCGGTGCAGATGGACCACGACATATTTCATCTCGGCATCGTCGACGGTGCGCTGGGCCTTGCCGCGCCACGCTTCCTCGGCGTCGGTGTAGTTCTCGAACAGGCCGACGAGGTCGACCGCATTGAGATCGACGAAGTCGAGGCCGCGCGGATCCTTGACGCGGCCCCCAAAGACGAGGTGGAGCTTGCTCATGGCCGGCTCACCGGCAGCATGGGCTTGACGGGTGAGCCGGTGGTCATGAGGGTCAGTCCTGGTTGCGGGCGGTGCTCATCGCCGCCTGAGCTGAGGATTTCACCGCGTCGCTGGCGCCGTCGAAGATTGAGCGCAGCGCGGTCTCGCCGCGTTCGCGCGTCAGGCCAAGCTCGTCGAGGCGCGCAGTACCGGCATCCTTTGCGGCCGCCGCAGCCGCCCTGGCCGTGCTGGTCAGCCGCTTTCCAACAGGGCGAAGGGCCCGCGTTTCCGCCTCGGTCCGCGGAAGCAAGGCGGCGAGCAGGGCGCCGACGGCAATGCCGCCGGCAAGCGCGATCAGCGGCGCTTCGTCGAGGCCGTCGGTCGCTCGCTGGCCGGCTTCGTTGACTGTACCGCGGGTCTTTTCGAGCGCGGTTGCGGCGCGCTGACGCGCCGTTTCGGCAAGGCTGCGTTCGGCCGTGCCATCGCGGCGCGGAGTTTCGTTGTCGATCATTTCGTCGTCTCCATTTTTTCGTCGGTTTCCTTGCGCCGCCTGGGCTTCCTGCTGAAGAGCTTCCTAAGCGGGTTGCGCAGCAGGAACAGGCCAGCCGCTGCAGCCACTCCGCCGGCCATTGCCGGACGGGTGCGAACGACATCGGCCGCTTCCTCGGCGAGGTCCGCGCCCTTGACCTTGGCGCCCGCCCAGGCGTTGTTGGCGATGGTGCCCGGGCTCAGCCGGACCTGAAGCTCCTGCGCCGTGCCCATCAGCCGCGCGCGGGCGCGCTCGGCCTCGACCCGGGCGGCGATCATCTCGGGCGTGTCGTTGCTCATAAGTCGCTCTTGAGCTTCTTGACCGCGAACAGCGCAAGGCCGCCCGCGAGGCCGGCGAAGATCAGGAACGCGAGCACGC
>JASLBJ010000283.1 GCA_030146725.1 Sphingomicrobium sp.
TCGAGCGCAGCAGCGTGGCGCTGCAAGCGGGCGAGATGGTCTGCCTGATCGGTCCGAACGGAAGCGGAAAATCCAGTCTTCTGCAGGCATTGGCAGGCATTCCTCCGGCGGTTGGCGAAGTTCGGATCGATGGGGAAAACCCGGCCGGCAAGCACCCCGACCAGCGCCAGCGCCTGCTCAGCTTCCTGCCCGCATCGCGCGATGTTCGCTGGCCGGTCACGGCTGCCAGCCTGATCGCGCTGAGCCTGCCGCCGGCCAGCGACTGGCAGCCGCTGGTGGCGCGGCTGGACCTAAGCGAGTTGCTCGACCGACTCGTCGACACGCTGTCGACCGGCGAGCGCACGCGCGTCCTGATTGCCCGCGCGCTGGCACCGGGGGCGAAGCTGTTGCTGCTCGACGAGCCGATCGCCAATCTCGACCCCTACTGGCAGTTGCTGGTGCTCGATGCGCTGCGCAATGCGGCGCGGCGCGAGGGCAAGGCCGTGCTGGTCGCGATCCACGACCTGCGGCTTGCGCAGCAGTGGGGTGACCGGCTGATCCTGATGGACCGGGGACGGCTGCTTGCAAACCTGGAGCCGGACGAGCTTGCGTCATCCGGGTTGATCGAGGGCATTTTCGGGGTCGAGTGGGCCGGGAGCGGCTGGCGCGTCAGCCCTTCGGCGGATCGGCGATCATCGCGGTGAAATGCGCTTCGGCGGCGAGCTTGTCGCCGACCAGCGCACGGCCCGCGAACTTGCACACGCTGCTGCGCTTCTGGACGAACTCGACCTCGAGCCGGAGCAGCACGCCAGGCTCGACCGGCGTGCGGAACTTGGCGTTCTCGATCGCCATGAAATAGACCAGCTTGCCGCTGTTCGCGAGGCCGAGCGACTGCACCGCGAGAACTCCGGCAGCCTGCGCCAGCGCCTCGACGATGAGCACGCCGGGCATGATCGGCCGTCCGGGAAAATGGCCCTGGAAAAAGGGCTCGTTGATGCTGACCGCCTTGATCGCGACGATCCTGGCGTCGGGCTCGAGCGATTCGACGCGGTCGACGAGCAGCATCGGATAGCGGTGCGGAAGCGCCGCCATCACCTGCCGGATGTCGAGCGAGCCGCCGCTAACCGGCGGCTCGCTGACGGTCTCGATCACCGGCCCGTCGGGCGCTGCTGCTGCGGCTGCTGGCCTGCCGGAAGCGGCGTCAGGGTGACGCTCGGCAGGCTCGCGTTGAGCGCGGCCAGCACGTCGGTGGTCACATCGACCCCGTTCGAGCGGGCGAGGGTCGCATCGACGTCGAGCGCCAGATTGGCACCGCGGGCGGTCATCACCTGGTTGATCGCCGGACGCAGCCGCGCGTCGATCTGACGAAGCACGTTGGCCTGGATCGACTGGATGTTCTGCTGGCCGGTCGAGAGCTCCTGGTTGGCTGCCTGCTGCTTCGTCGTAAACGCCTGGGCACGGGTGCGCAGGGCCGCATCGGGCTCCTTGCCGGCAAGCGCCTGGATGGCCGTCTGGATCGCCTGGCCTTCGGGCCGAAGCTGGCCCTCGAGCGTGGTCTGGCGGGTCTGCAGCGCGGTCACCCGGCTTTGCAGCTGGGTCGATGCGGTGCGGCACGCATTGCACTCACGGTAGATGCGGTCGGAATCGACGACCACGATCACGGCTGCGGGAGCGCGGGCCTGGGCGAAAGCAACGGTGGGGGCGCTGAGAACGGCGGCGCCGAGCAGCGCAGTGGAGAAAAAGGTTTTCATCAGAATGCAGTTCCTACGTTGAAGCTGAACAATTTGGTGTCGTCGCCCTCCTGCTTGAGCAGGGCCTTGGCGATGTCGATGCGCAATGGGCCGAACGGCGAGATCCAGTTGACCCCGATCCCGACCGACAGGCGCGGCGACGGCGAATTGCCGAGGAACCGCTCCTGGATGCCCGGGGTGCGGGCGTAGTCGTCGCCCGGAATCTGGCCCGCTGCGCCAACCCCGGGGCACACGGCGCCAGGATCGAGGAACAGCGCGCCGCCGGTGACTCCGGTGGCTGGTGAGCAGACGATGCCGATGTTGGTCAGCTGCGGCGTGGTCAGTCCCCACACCGATCCGACATCGACGAAGGCGGTCGGGCGCAGCCCGAGGTTCTTGATGCCCGCCGTCGTCGGGAATTCGAGCTCGACCCGGCCCATGTAATAGGCCCGGCCGCCAAGCGAGTCGCTGGTCCGGCCGCCCTCGTCGCTGAGTTCGCCGTCAAGGGTGTACGCCCGCCGTTCGACGCGCGGACCGATGCCGCGGATGTCGAAGCCGCGCAGCTGCGGGCCGAAGAACCGATCGCTGATGCGGATCGCATCACGACCGGTGCCCGGCGAGTCCTGCAGCGCGTGGATGTAGCCGCCTTCGGCATGGGTCGAGATCACCCACCCCTCGAGCGGTTCGAACCATTTGGTCGCATCGGCGCGGCTGCGCAGGAACTTCACGTCGCCGCCAAGGCCGGCGAAATCCTGCGACAGGACGACCCGCTGGCCGCGCGTCGGGCGAATGCCGTCGGTATCGTCATGGACCACCGAGACGCCGAGCAGCGAGGTGATGCGGCTGCCGACCTCGTCGCACAGATACTGGCCGGCGCGTAGCGGGTCGCACTCGGCCTCGAGCGGGCCGGTGCCGTCGGGATCGGTGTAGAAGGTCCCGCGATCGAGCGTGATCTCGTCGACCACGAACGAATAGCGCGCTCCGAAGCTGTCGAACTCGGTGACCGGGAAGCCAAGCCTCAGGCCGGTGCCGGTGCTGACCTGGCTGTAGGTGCGGTTGCGCTCGCCGCCGACGAAGTTGAAGCTGTTATAGTCGCGCCGGAAGA
>JASLBJ010000284.1 GCA_030146725.1 Sphingomicrobium sp.
GCGCAGCTCTCCGCCCGGCCGGAGCTTGGCCGCGATCAACTGGATCGGTCCGTCATTGACCATCCGCCGCTTGGCATGGCGCGCCTTGGGCCAGGGGTCAGGGTGGAGCAGATAGACGAACGCCAGCGCTCCGTCGGGCACCCGCCCAAGAACCTCGAGCGCGTCCCCCATGTGCAGCCGGACGTTGGCCAGCCCGCCATCGCGAACATGGCCGAGCGCGGTCGCGACTCCATTGACGAACGGCTCGCATCCGATGAACCCGTGGTCTGGCAAAAGGTCCGCGCGATAGGCAAGATGCTCGCCCGAGCCGAAGCCGATCTCAAGGTGTAGCGGCCGGGTGTCGCCGAACAGCCGCTCCGCCGTCACTTCGCCATCGTCGGGCACCGCGATCCGCGGCAGCAGGCCGTCGAGCAGCTCCTGCTGCCCCTTTCGCAGCTTGTGCCCACTCGAGCGGCCGTAGAGCCGGTTGATCGTTGTCGGGTCGCCAGGCTTGAACGCGGTCATGGCGGCGCGCCTAGGCGCACGGCGATCCGTTGAGCAAGTGCCGCGAGAAGGTTCACACGAACCCCTGCTCCCTCGGGGCCGGCGGGCGAACACCGTCTTTAGCCCGCACGGCATCCCTTCACCGGCAGGCGCGTTAACCCGGAAAGATAATCAGGGGAGTACCAGCGCATGTACGGCAAGAACCCGAGAAGCACCGCCCAGATCGGCGGACATCCGCTGCACCCGATGCTGATCCCGCTGCCGATCACCTGCTTCATCGGTGTGCTCGTTGTCGACATCCTGTTTCTCTCGACCGGCGAGCGGGGCTGGCTGACCGCATCCCACTGGCTGCTCGGTTTCGGGCTTGCCACCGCGGCGCTGGCCGCGACCACCGGTTTCATCGACTATATGGGCGACGATCGTATTCGCCGCCTCGGTCCCGCGCTTCGCCACATGATCGCGAATGTTACGGTAGTCGTGCTCGAAGCGGTCAATCTCGTCGTCCGGCTGACTACCGACTCGCCCCGGATCGTCGACAATCTGGGCATATATCTGTCGGGCGTTGCAGTACTGGTCCTGGGCTACAGCGGCTGGCTCGGCGGCGAGCTCGTCTATCGCCACCGTGTCGGGGTGCAGGAAACGCCCGACGAATTCTCAGGGTACGACGGCGATGCCGAAGCGGCCGCCAAGGGTCCGCGCGGGGCGGCATTGCACGAGAAGCTGGGGCGTTAGGCCAGAGGGCTCCGCGGCCCACCTCCTGCGGTCGGCGAACCTGTCGCGGACCCATGCTGCATGGCTGCAAGCAAGCGCGCGTTCAGCAGCTCCGGCGCACCACTCCGCGGATGAAGAAAACCTTGATCTTCGCCGCGCTGGCCGCAGCGGGCGCGACCTCCGCCCAGGCATCCGGCGGACTGACCTGCCGGACCGCCGGTCCGCTTGCCGTCGAAGTCGCGCTCGGTTTTGGTCACGTCGCCGGAGTCCCGCTGGTTTCGCGACGGCTGCTCGACAGCGGCCGCAGCGTGCCGGTCAGGGACGCACAATGGTGGCTCGACCAGAACGAGATCCGTGTCCTGCTCATCTCGCCCGGTGCGGAGCGAGAGGAAGTGCGGGTGCACGCAAGACGCCAGGGCAGCACCTATGACGGTTCGCTGTGGCGCGGCGGCCAACGCCGCTGGGTTCGCTGCCGCGAGAGCTAGGCGAGCGCCGCGCGAAGCTCCTCGACCAGGTCGGTCTTCTCCCACGGGAACAGGTCGCCCTCGGGCTTGCGGCCGAAGTGGCCGTACGCCGCGGTCGCCGAGTAGATCGGCTTGTTGAGCTGCAAGTGGGTGCGGATGCCGCGCGGGGTCAGCGTCACCAGCGTGGGCAGCACCCGCTCGAGCTGCTCCGCAGTCGCGCCGTTCGCCTCGGTCCCGTGCAGGTCGACATAGAGCGACAGCGGCTCGGGCACGCCGATCGCATAGCTCAGCTGGATCGTGCAGCGCTTCGCCAAGCCGGCCGCGACGATGTTCTTGGCAAGATAGCGCGCGACATAGGCGGCCGAGCGGTCGACCTTGGTCGGGTCCTTGCCCGAAAACGCCCCGCCGCCATGCGGCGCGGCGCCGCCATAGGTATCGACGATGATCTTGCGCCCCGTCAGCCCGGCATCGCCGTCAGGACCGCCGATCTCGAAGCGGCCCGTCGGGTTCACGTGAAGCCCCGCTTCGTCGGGCAGCCAGCCCTCCGGCAGCACATCGGCAAGCACCTGCTTCACATAGTCGCGCAGGCGCGCCTGGCCGTCGTCGTTCGACAGTTCGGCACTGTGCTGGGTCGACACGACCACCGCGGTCGCGCGCACCGGCACGCCGCGCTCGTACAGCAGAGTCACCTGGCTCTTGGCGTCGGGCTCGAGGAACGGCGCCTGGCCGCCATGCCGATCGGCCGCGAGTCGCTCGAGGATTCGATGCGAGTAATAGAGCGTCGCCGGCATCAGGTCGGGCGTCTCGTCGGTCGCATAGCCGAACATGATGCCTTGGTCGCCGGCGCCCTCGTCCTTGTTGCCGGCCGCATCGACGCCCTGCGCGATATGCACCGACTGGCCGTGGAGGTGATTTTCAAAGCTGGCGGTCTGCCAGTGAAAGCCCGACTGCTCGTACCCGATGCGGCGGATGGTCTGGCGCACCACCGCCTCGATCTCGTCGCGCGATCCCGGTGCCCAGCCATGCGTTTCCCTGAACTGCTCCTCGTCATAGACGCCGCGGCAGCGGATCTCCCCGCCGACGACAATGCGCTGGGTCGTGACCAGCGTCTCGCAGGCGACGCGCGCTTCGGGGTCCTTCGACAGAAACAGGTCGACAATCGCGTCGCTGATCTGGTCGGCAACCTTGTCGGGATGGCCCTCGGAGACAGATTCGGAAGTGAACAGGTAATTGTCGCGCATGGCCGAACGGAGTCCTGAAGCAGCTGCTGGGAATACGGGCATCAAGTTTTGAAGACGGGCATCAAGATATAAGGAAGTCCTTATATCTCAGTTGCGATAGCGCTGGCGGCGGGCAAGGGCAATGCCGGCGATCAGCAGCACGAAGCCAAGCGCGATCGGAATGCCATTGCCGCCGCGCGCGAAAATCGTCGGGGACAAAGCCGCCATCGGCAGCTGATTGTCGATCACCCCCGCCTGCCGCCACGGAATGCTGTCGATCAGCCGCCCGCGCGCGTCGATCAGCGCGCTGATCCCGGTCGGCGTCGAGCGGATGACCGGAATGCCTTCCTCGGCGGCGCGAAGCCGCGCCTGCGCCAGATGCTGCGGCGGTCCCCAGCGCCCGAACCAGGCGTCATTGGACGGATTGAAGATGAAATCGGGACGGTTGTCGCGGTCGACAACCTCGCCCGAAAAGATGATTTCGTAGCACAATTGGAAGCCGACCTTGCCGAAGCCCGGCGTGGGCAACGTGCGCGGGCCCGGCCCCGGGGTGAAGTCGACGTCGCCGGGCGCAAGGCGCGACAAGCCGAACGCCGACAGCAGCGGCCGCATCGGCAGATATTCGCCATAAGGCACCAGATGCGCCTTGTCGTAGCGGCCGATGACCTTGCCGGTGCCGTCGATCATGAACACGCTATTGGCCGCTCCGGTGACATTGCGGCCGTCGTCCGACTTGTATGTCAGCCCGCCGGTCAGCAAGATGTCACCGCCGCGCAGCAGGCTCGCGGCACGGGTCCGCTCGAACTCGGCAAACGCCTGGTGCTCGCTGGTCCGTGCATCCTCGAGCGGTTCGGTAACCGCGGCCTCGGGCCAGAACAGCAGCCGCGGTTCCTCGGCCCGCTTGCCGGCCGACAATCCCGCGAGCCGCCGCGCGGCCTCGTCACCGAAGCCTGGGCGCCACTTGTCCTCCTGCCCGATATTGGGCTGCACGATCCGGATCGCGCCGAAAATCTGGTTTTCGCGTAGAAAGGCCTGCTGCTGCGCCGGCGACATCCGTGTCGGCGGACGCTCGTCGAGGTCAAACGTGCGCAGGCAGCATTGCTCGGGCACCATCGGCAGCGGCCACGCAGGCAGCAGCGACGCTGCGGCCGCGACCGGCACCGCCGATTTCCAGTCGCCCCGGGCAAGCAGCCACAGCCCGCCGCCAAGCAGCACGACCAGGATCGACAGGCCGTAGGTGCCGACCACCGCCGACGACGCCCGCCACCAGCTGTCGACCAGCACCACGCCCACCGGATTCCACGCAAAACCGGTGAACAAAGTCGCGCGCAGCCACTCGGTCAGTCCCCACGCACCGCCAAGTACCAGCACCTGTGCGAGCGTCGAGTGCCGGACCCGCCATGCAAGCCCGACGGCGACCATCGGATACACCGCCAGGTACAGCGATAGCAGCACGACCGCGATCCAGCCAAGCCATGCCGGCATTGCCGCCTGGAAAGTGAAAGCGGTCGCAATCCAGTTGAGCCCGACGGCGAACTGCCCGACCCCGAACCCCCAGCCGATCGCCAGCGCGCCGCCCCGCGTGCCCGCGCGGCTGATCAGCTCGTTGAGGACGGCGAAGGCGAGCAGCATCAGCGGCCACAGGCCGATCGGCTCGAACGCCAGCGCCGAGGCGGCGCCGGTCATCAGCGAGACGAGGAACAGCAGGCGCGCGGGCGTGGTGCCCGGCCGCTCAGCCTGTGACATCGGGTGCGTGGAGCCGGATGCGCAGGATCCGCCGTGCATCAACCGCCGTCGACTCGAGCCGCCAGCCCGAGGGGTGAAGCACCGATTCGCCCGGCGGAAGGATCCGACCGGCGAGCAGGAAGGCGAGACCGCCAAGCGTGTCGACCTCGTCCTCGTCTGCGGTCAACCGCGCATCGACCGCCTCCTGAAGGTCTTCCAGTTCGAGGCGCGCGTCGGCTTCCCACAGACCCTCGTCGAGCATCATCAGCAAGCCCCCGGCCTGCTCGTCATGCTCGTCCTCGATGTCGCCGACGATCTCCTCGACCACATCCTCGATCGTCACCAGCCCCTCGGTACCGCCGAACTCGTCGACGACGATCGCCAGATGCGTGCGCTCGGCGCGCATCCGGGCAAGCAATTCGATGACCCCCATCGATTCAGGCACGAACAAGGGGGTTCGCAAGAGCGCCGGGATTGCCCGGTCGCGGTCGGCATCGACGTTGGCGACGAACACATCTTTGATGTGGATCATCCCAATCACTTCATCGAGGCTGTCGCTGTAGACCGGAAGGCGGCTGTGACCGGCCTCCGCGAAGGCGTCGATCAATTTGTCGAAGCTGATCGTCGCCGGAACCGCGATGATGTCGCCGCGCGTGACGCAGATGTCGCCCGCTGTCTGGTCGCCGAAGTGCAGCAGGTTGCGCAGCATGGTGCGCTCGTGCGGGGAGAGATCGCCGCTGACTGGGCGCGACCCTTCAGCCTCGTCGATCACCTCCTCGATCTGGTCGCGAAGCGAGGTCTCGCCTTCGCCGAACAGCAGCGCGCGCATCCCCCGCCACAGCCGCGATCCGCCCTCTTCGTGCTGGCTCGCCATCAGCCGTTCGCCGCGTAAGGATCGGCAAGCCCGAGCGAAGCGAGCGCCCGAACCTCCCTGGCCTCCATGTCGCTCGCCGCGGGATCGTCATGATGATCGAGCCCGAGCAGATGGAGCGTTCCATGGACGATGAGGTGCGCGGCATGGTCCTCGACGCTGATGCCCTTGTCCGCGGCTTCGGCAACGCACACGCCGCGCGCGAGCACGATGTCGCCAAGCATCAGCTCAGGCCCGTCGACAGTGGTATCCAAAAGCTCGTCGGGATCCGCCATCGGGAACGAAAGCACGTTGGTCGCCCGATCCTTGCCGCGCCATCTGGCGTTGAGCTCGCGAACCGCCTCGTCGCCCGT
>JASLBJ010000302.1 GCA_030146725.1 Sphingomicrobium sp.
CAGGTCGACTTCGCGGAAGCCGGCGACCTGTCACTGTTCCTCGGCGACGAGGTGATGGGGCTGCTCGGGAAGCTGACGCAGGACAAGGGCTTCCTCGATGGCCGTTACATGGCCGCGACCTTCAACCTGCTGCGTGGGCGCGACCTGATTTGGAACTATGTGGTCAACAATTACCTGCTCGGCGAGGAGCCGCCGCCGCCGTTCGACCTGCTGCACTGGAATTCGGACACCACCAACCTGCCCGCCGCGTGGCACCGCAACTATCTCGACACGCTCTATCGCGGGAACAAGCTGGCGGAATGCGGCGGGATCAGTGTCGCGGGAACGCCGATCGACATCCGCGTGGTCAAGACCCCCGTCTACATCCAGGCCGGGCGCGAGGATCATATCGCGCCGCCGCAGAGCGTGTGGAAGGTCATGGACCATTTCAGCGGCGAGAAGCGCTTCGTGCTTGCCGGGTCCGGGCATATCGCGGGCGTCGTCAACCACCCGTCGACGGGCAAGTATCAATATTGGGTCAATGACGAGCCGTGCGGCGGCCTCGAAAGCTTCATCGAGGGCGCGACCGAGCACAAGGGCTCATGGTGGCCCGACTGGCTCGAGTGGCTGAAGCGGCAGAACCCGAAGATGATCAAGGTCACCGGCGCGCGCGTGCCCGGAGCGGGCAAGCTCAAGGCGATCGAGGATGCGCCGGGGCGCTACGTCAAGGAACGCTAGCTCAGAGGATCCGCCGCCGATCGGCGCTTGGCTCAGAGGATCCCGCCGCCGATCGACAGGCGCACGACGCCGACGAGGATCACGAACAGGTTGAGGTTGCGGCCTGAATTGCCGCTCGCCGCCATGCCGATCCCGGCGCCGACCAGCGCAAGCGGGATGATCAGCCAATTGGCCCAGCCGAGCAGCGGCAGGAAAGCGATGACCGCGAACAGGAGCGCGACGGCACCGATGATGAGCGAGACGAGGTTGAGCATGACGGCCCCCTTAGCAGCTAATCCGCGCTTTCCCCAGTGGTCGCCGCCGCCGGCTGCCGAACCAGCGCAGTCACGTACAGCGCAAGCGCGATCCAGATCGCCCCGAACGCAATTGCGTGGGCCGTGGTGAACGCCTCGCCATAGACCAGCACCGCAAGCAGGAACTGGGCGGTCGGCGCGAGGAACTGGAGCATGCCGAGCGTCGAGTAGCGCAGCCGCCGCGCCGCTGCGGTGAACAGCAGCAGCGGGATCGCCGTGGCCGCCCCGGAAAGCACCAGCAGCACGGTCTCGGCAGTGGTCGAGCCGAAGCTTGGAGCGCCCGCGGCAAGGCCGAACGCGAGCCACAGCAGTGCAAGGGGAAGCAGCAGCGTCGTCTCGATCGCCAGCCCGGCAAGCGAATCGACCGAGGCGATCTTGCGCAGCAGCCCGTAGCTCGCAAAGCTGACGCACAGGGTCAGGCTGATCCACAACTGGCCGATCGCGCCGGCGGCGAGGGCCGAGACCCCGGCCGCCGCGATCGCCACCGCGGCCCACTGCAGCCACGACAGGCGCTCCTTCAGAAAAAAGCGCCCGAGCACCACGTTGGCGAGCGGATTGAGATAGTAACCGAGGCTGCCCGCGAGGATGTGGCCGCTGGTCACCGCATAGACGTAGAGCAGCCAGTTGATCGCGATCAGCACCGCGGTGGTCATCAGCAGCAGCACGGTGCGCCGCTGCCGCAGTGCCGCTCGAACCTCCCCCCAGCCTGCCATCCACACCAGCAGCGCGGCGAGGAACGGCACCGACCACAGCACCCGGTGCGCGACGATGTCGATCGCGGGCACGCCGGTGAGCGCCTTGAAGTAGATCGGGAGGATGCCCCACAAGGCATAAGCGGCGATTCCGAACGCAAACCCGCGGCGGGCGCGCTCGTCGCGTGGGGTCGCCGGGGCTGGATCGTTCATCGATCGCGCGCCTAGCGGCGATGCGGCCCGAGTGAAAGCGGGCCGAGTGAAAGCGGGGCCGAGTGAAAGCAGGGCCGAGTGAAAGCAGGGGATGAGCGGCAGCTTGGTTGTAACCGCCGGCGCCTGCTGTCACTGAAAGGTCGAACAGCCCTGATAGGTGCCCTGATAGTGACCTTGCGAAGCCGCCCGTTTCCGATCGCCTGCCCGTTCCCGATCGTCTGCCTGTGCCTGGCAAGCCTGCTCGTCGCCGGCTGCTCTGCGCTGCAGGGGAGCAAGCCCGGGCTGCGCCCGGCGATGGTCGGGATCGAGCCGGATGCCACGTCGGAAGGATGGCGCCAGCTTGCGACCGAAGCCGACGAAAGCCGGATCGCCCGCACCGGGCTGGCCTGGCAGGAAGCGCTTGCCGAGGCGCGGCAGACATCGGCCGCCGAGGTTCGCCGCGAGCGCCAGCTGCTCGAGCCGCGCGCTGCCCTGGCGCGGCCCGCGCCGACGCCAGGAAGCTATAATTGCCGGCTGATCAAGCTTGGGCGGCAGCGCCCGCGCGGGCCCGCGCTCGAGGCATTCAAGCCGTTCTTCTGCTATGTCGAGGTCGAGGACGAGCTGCTGACGATCGTCAAGCAGACCGGAAGCGAGCGGCCCGCCGGGCGCCTGTGGGAGGATGATCGCCCCGACCGGCTGGTGTTCCTCGGCAGCCTGGCGCTTGGCGACGAGCAGCAGCCGCGCGCTTATGGCGACGATAGCAAGCGCGACATGGCCGGGCTGTTCGAACGCATCGGGCCGTTCCGCTGGCGGCTGGTGATCCCGTGGCCGCAGGGCAAGTCGAAGCTCGACGTGTTCGAACTGACCCCGGTCGCCAACCAGCCGGGATGAGCGCCCCCGGGCGGCTTGGCGGTTTCGCTGAGGTGAGCGCCGCCGGGTGGCTCGCCGATCCGCAGGAAGTCCGCGCGCATCTGGTCGCCAGCGCCGCCGCAGGGCAGCCGATCACTTACTCCGAGCTGCTCGCCCACCTTGGCCACGGCTTTACCCGGCCGAAGATGCGGGCGCTGTGCAAGGTGCTCGGGACGGTCGACGAGGAGGCTGCAGTGCGCGGCGAACCGGAGCTTGCGGTGCTGGTCGTGCGCCAGTCGGACGGGCTTCCGGGCCAGGGCTGGTGGGTTGCCGGGGGCGCCAGCGCGCACGGGCACGACGGGCTGTGGGATGGTCCCGAGGCGCGTGACCTGGTCGGGCGGTTGCAGCGCGCGGCGTTCGACTATTGGAGCGCCAGAAGCTAAGCGCGCCGCCATGAGCGACGACCAGTTCCGCACGTTTACCGTCCACGTCGACGACGACGGCATCCGCCTCGACCGCTGGTTCAAGCGCCACATGCCCGACGTCAGCTTCAACATCGTGTCGCGCTGGGCGCGCACCGGCCAGCTGCGCGTCGACGGCCAGCGCGCGACTCCGGGCGACCGGATCGAGGCCGGGCAGGTGCTCAAGGTGCCGCCGGCCGAAGCCACGCCCGAACGCCTGGCACCCGGTCAGCGCAAGATCGAGCCACTGACGCCCGAGGAAGCCGAGCTGGTGCGCGAGATGGTCATCTACCGCGACGCCTTTGCGTTCGTGCTCGACAAGCCGCCGGGCCTTGCGACGCAGGGCGGGACCAAGACCCACCAGCACCTCGACCGCCTGCTCGACGGG
>JASLBJ010000077.1 GCA_030146725.1 Sphingomicrobium sp.
TCGTCGTCCATCATCTGCTGGTTGAGCCCGCCCGGCACGTTGCTGAGCACGCCGCCGGTTGCCGCGATCTTGATCACGTCGGCGCCGGCCGAGATCTGCTCGCGCGTTGCCCGGCGGCAGTCGTCGGCGCCGTTGCAGGTATTGCCGCGCTCGGGGACAAGGCTGGCAAGGTCGCGATTGACGCCGTTGCGCGCGTCGCCGTGGCCGCCCGAAACCGACACCATCCGAGCTGCGCTGACGATCGTCGGACCCGCCAGCTGGCCGGCGGCGATCGCATCGCGCAGCGACAGGATCAGCCGCGGATCGCCGCCGAGGTCGCGAACGGTGGTGAAGCCCGCAAGCAGCGTCTTCTTGGCATTGATGAGCGCCGTGTACGCCTCGTCCTCGTTGTCGCGCGACGCCGCCTGGAGGCGCGACTGGAGGCGGTCGTCGAGCCCGCCGAGATGGACATGGCTATCGATCAGCCCGGGCAGCACCGTGCTGCCGCGAAGATCGACGATGCGTGCTCCGGGCACGTCGGCAAAGCCCGGCCGGACCTCGGCAATGGTGCGGCCGCGGATCACCACGCTGACGTTGCGGCTCGCCGGCTTGCCGGGTTCCGCCAGCAGGGTTCCGGCATGGATCACGACGACTGGCTCGACTGGGGCCAGTGCGGGCGCCGGCGTCTGCACAACTGCAAGTGCGGGCGAGGGGGCGGATGCGGCGGCGAGCAGGCCAAGGCAGGCGATCAGCTTCATATATGGTGGTCCCTTGTCGTTCGCCCACCAGACAAGCCGCTCCGGAGCGCCCGCGCAAGCCCCGCTAGAGCATGTCGAGCGCGTGCAGGGTGAGCCCGACGAGCCCTCCGACCAGCGTCCCGTTGACCCGGATGTACTGGAGGTCGCGGCCGACTGCGCTCTCGAGCCGGGCGGTGACCGTGTTGGCGTCCCAGCCGCGCACCGTCTCCGAGACCAGCTTGACCATCGACCCGCCGTAGCTCGACGCCATTCCGACCACTGCGCGGCGCGCGAACTGGTTGATCGCCGAGCGGATTCGAGCGTCGCTTTCGAGCGTCACCCCCATCGCCCGCATGATCTCGCCGAGCTTGCCCGCCATCGCCGCATCGGGGTTGCGCGCGCCGCGGATGATCGCCTCGCGCCCGTTCTGCCACAGCGCCTCGATCCACTTGCCGACCGATGGGTTGGCAAGGAACTGCTCCTTCATCGCCTCGACCCGGGCGCGCGTCTCGGGGTTGGTCTGGAGGTCGTTGGCAAGCTGGGCCAGGCCTTCCTCCATCCGGATTCGGACCGGATGCGCGGGGTCGGTCGCCATTTCGGCCGTCAGCTTGCGCAGGCCGTCGACGATCGCGTCGCTCAATTTCTCGTCGAGTCCGGCGAGCTTGAGCACCCAGTTGGCCTTCTTGCGCACCATCTCGCGGATCAGCGGCTCATTGACCTCGAGCGCGTGGGCCAACCAGCGGATCGCCGATTCGAGCATCGGGACATGCTGCTCGTCGTTGATCGCCGAGGCGAGCGAGCGGCCGAGCACGGGCGAGATCTCGAGAGCGCGGATGCGGGTTGCGACCGCGCCCTTGACGATCCCGCCAAGCCGCTCGTCGTCGAGCCCTTCGAAGATGTCGGCGATCAGCCGCGAGGCGCCCTGCCGGATGCGCGTGCCCTCGCCCTCGGGCGTGCGCAGGAAGCGGCCGGTCGCGCCGGCGAGGTCGATGTTGCGCATGCGCCGCGCAACGACCGACGGGATCAGAAAATTCTCGCGGATGAAGGAGGCGAGCGCGACCCCGATGCGGTCCTTGTTGCGCGGGATGATTGCGGTGTGCGGGATCGGCAGCCCGAGCGGATGGCGGAACAGCGCCGTCACCGCGAACCAGTCGGCCAGCCCGCCGACCATCGCAGCTTCGGCGAACGCCTTGACGAAGCCGACCGCGGGATGGGCGTGTTCGAAACTGCGCGCGACGACGAACACCAGCGCCATGGCCACCAGCAGGCCGGTGGCAGCCGCCTTCATTCCGGCGGCGCCAGGTTCGGATGCGTGTCGCAAGGGGCCGGCGCTGCTCATCGCCGAACCGCCATAGCGGCAGCCCGCGCCGAAATCACCTTACCGCCCGCTCCGCGAGATTGCCCGGCCCATTACCCGGCCCGATCACTCAGCCGGCACGGGCTCCGCGGACGGGTGCCGGTCTTCGCCATTGTCGATCAGCCGGCCGAGCTTGCGCCCGATCCACTGCTCGACGTCTACTGCCAGGCTGAAGCTTGCCGGCACGATCAGCAGCGTCAGGATGGTCGAGAAGATGAGCCCGCCGATCACGGTCACGCCCATCGGCCCGCGGAACGAGGCATCGCCAGTCAGCGACAGCGCGACGGGCAGCATTCCGGCGACCATCGCCACCGTCGTCATGACGATCGGCTGGGCGCGCTTGTGCCCGGCTTCGATGATCGCGATGTCGCGGTCCACTCCGCGGTCCATCTCCTCGATCGCAAAATCGACCAGCAGGATACTGTTCTTGGCGACGATCCCGAGCAGCATCAGGAGCCCGATGAACACCGGCAGCGAGACCGGGTGGCCGGTGACATACAGCGCGATCGCGGCGCCGAGCGGGGCAAGCAGCAGCGAGCCGAGGTTGACGAACGGGACGAGCACCCGCTTGTAGAGCAGCACGAGCACCGCAAACACCATCAGCACGCCGGCAATGACCGCGACGACGAAGTTGAACATCAGCTCGCTCTGCCACTTGGAATCGCCGAGCTCGAGCTCGGACACGCCCTGCGGCAGCGCCTTCATCGTCGGCAGCGCGCGGATCTTCTTCCACGCATCGCCAGAAACCACGCCCGGCGCGAGATCGGCGCCGACCGCGATCCGGCGGACCTGGTTGGTCCGCTGAACCGTCGTCGGCCCGGCGCCGAACGAGATCTCGGCAACCGACTTGAGCGGCACCGAGCCGCCCGACTGAGTCGGAACCGGCAGATTCTCGAGCGTCGCCAGATCCCGCCGCGACTCTTCGGCAATCGCCACCCGGATCGGCACCTGTCGGTCGCTGAGCGAGAACTTCGCACTGTTCTGGTCGATGTCGCCAAGCGTGGCGAGGCGGATCGTCTGGCTGAGCGCGGCCGTGGTGACGCCAAGGTCGGCGGCAAGGTCGAGCCGCGGCCGGATCAGGATCTCGGGCCGGACGAGGTCGCCCTGGAGCCGCGCTGCACGAAGCTCGGGGATGGTCTGCATCTCTTCGGCGATCTTGCTGGCGGTGTCGAACAACAGGTCGGGGTCGTCGCCGCCGAGATGGAGCGTGATGTCGCGCCCGCCGCCGCTGCCACCATCGGGCCCGCCCTGGTTCTGCGACTGGAAGTTGACCCGAGCGTCGGCAATCTGGGCAAGCTGCGGCGCAAGGCTGCGCTCGATCACGAGCGAACTGCGCTTGCGGTCGTCGCTGAACGTGATGTTGAGGTTGGCGCTTCCGACATTGACTCGCTCGACCACCTGAATGACCTCGGGCGCGGTCTCGACGATCTCGCGCGCCCGGGTCGACACGGCTTCGGCCTGCGCCCTGGTCGAGCCCGGCGGCAGGAACATCCGCACCTGGCTGAAATCGCGGTCCGCCGGCGGGAAAAAGGTGAACGACAATTGGCTGAACAGCAACGCGGTCAGCGCCAGCGATCCGAGCCCGCCGACCACCGATGACCAGCGATGGCGAAGCGTCCAGCGCAGCGCCTTCAGGTACCAGCGCATCACCGCCCCCTCGCCGTGCGGCGCAGGACCCTGGCCCTTGAGCAGATAGGCGGCCATCAGCGGTGTTATCAGTCGCGCGACGAACAGGCTGATGAGCACCGCGACGACCACGGTAAAGCCGAAGTTCTTGAAGAACTGGCCGGAAATGCCCGGCATCAGGCCGACCGGCAGGAACACCGCGACGATCGCCATGGTCGTTGCAAGCACCGCCAGCCCGATCTCGTCCGCAGCTTCGATCGACGCCTGATAAGCCGTTTTGCCCATCCGCATGTGGCGCACGATATTCTCGATCTCGACGATCGCGTCATCGACCAGCACGCCCGCCACCAGGCTCAGCGCAAGCAGGCTGAGGAAGTTGAGCGTGAAGCCCATCAGGTCGAGGAACCAGAAGGTCGGAATCGCCGACAACGGAATTGCAACCGCGGAGATCAGCGTCGCGCGGATGTCGCGCAGGAACAGGAACACGACGATAACCGCGAGGATCGCGCCTTCCCACAGCATCTCGATCGAGGATTCGTACTGCAGGATGGTCGAATCGACCTCGGTATAGATGCGGTTGAACGTCACCCGCCCGTTCATGTCCTTTTCGATCTCGCGAAGGACCTTTTCGGTTTCCTCATAGGTGGTGACGTCCGACGCGCCCTTGGCCCGGAACACGCCGAAGCTGAGGATCTGGCGCCCGCCGAGCTTGCTGATCGAGCGCTGCTCGCTGCTTCCGTCGACGACCTGCGCAATGTCGCTCAGCCGCGCGGTGCGGCCGCCCGGCAAGGAAATCTGGGTCATCGCCAGCTCGCTTGCGCTGGCCGCGCTGCCAAGCACCCGCACCGACTGCTCGGACCCGGCAACCTCCGCGCGTCCGCCGGCCGAATCGACGTTGATCTGGCGCAGCTGCTGGTTGACCTGCGCGGCGGTAATGCCCTGCGCCTGGATCGCCGACGGGTTGAGGATCACGCGGATCTCGCGATTGACCCCGCCGTAGCGATCGACGCTCGCCATGCCGGGGATCGCAAGCAGCCGCTTGGAAACGTTGTTGTCCACGTACCAGCTCAGCTGCTCGAGCGTCATGTCGGTGGTTTCGACGGCGAAGATCGCCAGCTGGCTGCCATTGTCGGCGCGAGTCACCTGCGGTTCGAGGATGCCCTCGGGCAGGTCGCCGCGGATCTGCGACACGGCATCGCGAACGTCGTTGGTCGCACGATCGACCGGAGTGCCGATCGCAAACTGGATGAACGTCCCGCTATACCCCTCGCGGACCGAGCTGTTGATCTCCTCGACGCCATTGACCCCGCGGACCGCCGCTTCGACCCGCTGCGTGACCTGGGTCTCGAGCTCGGTCGGGGCCGCGCCGGGCTGCGAGATCGACACTTCGACGAACGGGAATTCGACGTCGGGCGAATCGTTGACGTCCATCCGCATGAACGACACCATCCCGGCCACCAGCAGCGCGATGAACAGGACGATCGGGGGGATCGGGTTGCGGATCGCCCAGGACGAGATGTTGCGGAAGTTCATCTTGGGTCAGCTTCCAGTCGAGGTCAGCGGGCAGATTGGCGTTTGGGAAGGACCTTCTGGCCCGGATTGACGAATGCGCCGGCCGACAGGATGACGGCTTCCTGGCCGGTCAGCCCGGACGTGACGGTAACTCCGGCCGCATCGACCGAGCCGATGGTCACGTCGCGCCTCTCGACCTGGTTGCTGCCGTTGACGATATAGACGTAATTGCCCTTGGGATCGCTCAGCACCGCGCTTTGCGGAAGCAGCGGGGCAGTCGTCCCGCCCGAACGGATTCGCGCCTCGGCGAAGCCGCCCGGACGGACGATCGTCGAATAGGGGATCGAAATCCGTACCTCGCCCTGGCGCGATGTCGGGTCGATCACCGGCGACACCTGCCACACCGTTCCGGTCAGCACCTGCTGCGACCCGATCGGCGTGACGCTGACCGGCATTCCGGTGCGGACGTAGGCGAGGTCCTGCTGCGACAGCTGCGCGCGCATCTCCATCTCGCCGCCCGCGGCAATCCGGAACAGGGCACCGTTGCCTGGGCTGACGATCTGCCCGACCTCGACATTGCGTGCGAGCACGAGGCCAGAGGTCGGAGCGCGAATCTCGAGCTGGCCGATCTGGGCACGGGTTGCACCAAGCTGTGCCTGGGCGACCCGGACCTGCGCATTGGCGGCATCGCGGGTGGCGCGCTTGGAATCGATCTCCGCCGTGGACACGAAGCCGCGCGACACCAGCGCCTGGGCGCGGTCGAGGTCGGATTGGGCCAGCGCGGCATTGGCGCGCGCGGCATCGACCTGCGCCGACAATTGCGCCGCCTGCTGCGCCTGGACCGAACGATCGACGACGGCCAGCGACTGGCCCGCACGGACCCAGCTCCCGGCATCGACCAGCACCTGCGTCACGCGTCCGCCGGAACCGGCGATCCCGACCGGCTGGTCGCGCCGTGCAGCAAGCGCGCCGCTCGCCGTTACGGTCCGGGCGATGTCGCTTTGACCGGGTACCACGACGCTGACCGTCGGCACCTGCCCGGCCTCGGGTGCGCCACCGGCGGCCGCGGCGGCCGGAGCAGGCTCCCCGCCGCCGCGCATCAGCAGAAAAGCGGCGAGCAAGGCCAGAGCGGCGATCACCGCGCCGACGATGATCATCATCCGCTTGTGGCGCGAACGATCGACCACGACCAGCGTGTCGGACGAGTGAAGACTAGTTTCCCGGTTCATGCGCACATCTCTTGCCTTGTGACCCCGCCGCACGACGGCGAAGCTGTGTTAAGCCTATAACTCACCCGCCGCAAGAAATGTTGGCGTGGCTGCGAACGCGCCCGATTATTCGACCAACGGCAGCACTTGCGCAGTCCGCGCAGGTTGCGCATGGGTCACCGGATATCAGCCAGCATAATGGTGCATCGCAGCAAAAAGGGAAGCGGTCATGGAAGATAATGGCATCATCGGCTGGATCGTGATCGGCCTGATTGCCGGCGGAATTGCCAAGCTGATCATGCCGGGGCGCGATCCTGGCGGCTGCATCGTCACCATCCTGCTCGGGATCGCCGGCGCACTGCTTGCCGGCTTCCTCGGCAAGACGCTCGGCTGGTACGGTCCGGGCGAAGGCGCCGGGTTCATCGCCGCAACGCTTGGCGCGATCATCATCCTGGTCATCTACCGGGCGGTTCTTCGCCGCCGCCGCTGATTCGCCGCCGTCAATTCAGGCGCGCTCTGGCGGCAGGCTGTTCAGCAATCGGCCATGCGGACGGCGCAAGCCTTGCGCGACCTGAACAGAGCGGGAGAGCGGGAATGACGATCAAGGTACTGGTGGCGGCGCTTGCAGGGACGGCCCTCTTGGCCCCGGCGGCGGGGGCGTCGGCACAGGCGCCGGCGGCGCTCATCCAGCCGCTTGCCGGAACCCGCCTCGACGTCAATGCGGTCGGCGAGGTCAGCCGCACGCCCGACATCGCGATCATCTCGGCCGGGGTCGCGACCCGCTCTGCCAGTGCCAGCGGAGCGATTCAGGAGAACGCCACCCGGATGGAACGGGTGCGGGCGGCGCTCAAGCGCGCCGGGATTGCCGACCGCGACGTGCAGACCAGTACCATCAGCCTCAATCCGGAATATCGCTACCAGGACAACCAGCCGCCGCAGCTGGTCGGCTATACGGCGTCGAACCAGGTCAACATCCGCTTCCGCGACATCCGCAACACCGGCCGAATCCTCGATGCGCTGGTTGCCGAGGGCGCCAATCAGATCAACGGCCCGACGCTGACCATCGACAAGCCCGAGACCGCGCTCGACGAGGCCCGGGGCAAGGCGGTGGCCGCCGGCCGTGCCCGCGCCGAGCTCTACGCCCGCTCGCTCGGGATGCGGGTCGTGCGCCTGCTGTCGGTAAGCGAGAGCGGCGGCCAGTTCTCGCCGCGGCCGATGGCGATGATGCGCGCCGAAGCCGGCGGCGTGGCAGCCGATACCAAGATCGATCCGGGCGAGCAGCAGCTGCAGGTGACGCTTGCGATGAGCTTCGAGCTGCACTGAGCCGGCTGCGGGGGTTGTGGTTCGTCAGCCGAGGGTGAGCGAAGACCTTCGAGTCACGCCCCAGTCCCGGAGGCCGACCAAGAAGGTAGCTCACGCGAAGGCGCAAAGGCGCGAAGAGTAAGACGCGAAGGTTGAAGTTGCTGACGCGCCGAGGCGCATGATCGCCGGTCTTCGCGCCTCTTGAGCCTTTGAGCGTTCTCGCCTTTGCCCGAACCAGTTTGAACCTGAAGCTCGAGCCTCGGCTTCCAGCCGCGAGTGGGGCGCCGCTCCCGACGATCCTGCGAGCATCGAAAAAGGGCCGCGCAGTCGCCCGCGCGGCCCCAAACTTTCAGCGCCTTGCGCGTGATTAACGCACTCGGCCGCGGCGGACCAAGTTGACGATCGCCAGCAGGATGATCGCTCCAAGCAGCGAGACCAGAAGGCTCGAGATCGAGAAGTCGCCCGAGGTGATCGACCCGCCGCCGATTAGCGGAGCAAGGACCAGCCCGCCGAGGATC
>JASLBJ010000088.1 GCA_030146725.1 Sphingomicrobium sp.
GGTGGCCGAAGCGACGTTGAGGATCTTGCCCCGGATCGGCAGGATTGCCTGGGTCTTGCGGTTGCGCGCCTGCTTGGCCGAGCCGCCGGCGCTGTCGCCCTCGACGATGAACAATTCGGTGCCTTCGGGGTCGTCGCTCGAACAGTCGGTGAGCTTGCCCGGAAGCCGCAGCTTGCGCGCCGACGTCGCGGTCTTGCGCTTGACCTCGCGCTCGGCACGACGCTTGAGCCGCTCCTCCGTGCGCTCGATGATCGAGCCGAGCAGGGCGCGGCCGCGGTCCATATTGTCGGCGAGGAAATGGTCGAACTGGTCGCGCACTGCCCCTTCGACGAAGCGGGCGGCCTCGAGGCTGGTCAGCCGGTCCTTGGTCTGGCTCTGGAAATGCGGGTTGCGGATGAACACGCTGAGCATCAGCTCGACGCCGTTCATGACGTCGTCGGCGGTGACGTCCTTGGTCCGTTTGTTGCCGACCAGTTCGCCGAACGCGCGGATGCCCTTGGTCAGCGCGGCACGAAGACCTGCTTCATGGGTGCCGCCGTCCGGTGTCGGAATGGTGTTGCAATAATAGCTCTCCGACCCGTCCGACCACAACGGCCAGGCGACCGCCCATTCGGCGCTGCCCTGGGACTGGCCGGAAGGGTCGGTGGGAAACGGCTGGCGGCCGGTAAATGGCTGAGCGGTGACGCATTCGCGCGTTCCGACCTGCTCGGCGAGATGGTCGGCAAGGCCGTTGGCGAACTGGAAAACCGCCTGCGAAGGCACGGCGTCGGACGCGAGCGAAGGATCGCAGCGCCAGCGGATCTCGACCCCGGCGAACAGGTAGGCCTTCGAGCGGGCGAGCTTGTATATCCGGGCGGGGTCGAAGCGCATCTCGGCGCCGAAGATCTCGGGATCGGGCGTGAAGGTGACGGTGGTGCCGCGGCGGTTCGGGGCTGGGCCGACGGTCTCCAGCGGACCGCTTGCTATCCCGCGGGCGAAGCGCTGGCGATAGAGGGTGCGCTCGCGGGCGACCTCGACGATGGTTTCGGTGGACAGCGCGTTGACGACGCTGACTCCAACCCCGTGCAGCCCGCCCGAGGTCGAATAGGCTTTGCCTTCGAACTTGCCGCCCGAGTGAAGCGTGGTGAGGATCACCTCGAGCGCCGACTGGCCGGGATATTTGGGGTGCGGATCGACCGGAATGCCGCGGCCGTTGTCCGAGACGGTCAGGCGGTTCCCGGGCTCGAGCGTGACCTCGATCCGCGTGGCGTGCCCCGCCACCGCCTCGTCCATCGCATTGTCGATGACCTCGGCGGCAAGGTGGTGGAGCGCCCGCTCGTCGGTGCCGCCGATATACATGCCCGGCCGCCGCCGCACCGGCTCGAGGCCCTCGAGCACCTCGATCGACGATGCGTCATAGCTGTCGGGCGTTGCCGGGGCGGCTGAGGATGCGAACAGGTCGGCCATGTGGCCCTGCTATAGGTGCGCGCGTGCAACGGTGCCAAGTTGCATATGCGCCACTTTGGCGATCAGCGCCGCTTGGCGGTACGCCCTTCGAGCAGCGGGTCGAGCCCGAAGCGGCCGGAGCCGCGCAGGCCGAAGTAGAGGCCAAGGACGATCAGGATCGCAGCCGGCCAGATTCCCGGCACGGGGTCGGTCCAGTGGACCATCCACACCGCTACGGTGAAGTTGAAGGCGGTGATGAGGCCGAGCCAGCGGGTGAACAGGCCGAGGATGAAGCCGATCCCCGCGGCAAATTGCGCATAGACCGACAATGGCGCGAGCAGCTCGGGCTGGACGAAGTTAAATTGGGTCAGGAAGCCCTCGAACTCGTCCATGCGTGCGGGCGACAGGACATTGTCGTGGCTCTGGTAGATCAGGAACGCGCCGGTGATCAGCCGCAGCGCCAGCAGACCGAGGTCGGCGTGGCGGGCGTTGCGGGGCAGGAAGAGCAGATCGCGGATGGCCATCGCACCTGCTTACCATGATCGTGGATTTCGCAACCCGTCTTTCGACAAGCGGCCGAAGCCGGCTCACGAACCGTTCGAAAATGCGGCTTTCTCGCCATTTCAAGACCCGCAGCGCCCCGCTGCTAACAAGTAAGCGATAATACAACACAGTTCAGCACTTGTGGGCTGTTGGGCCGGAACTTCCAGCGCCTCTGACCTGTTAATTTAATATATTGAACACAAAGGAGAAAGTCATGCAGTCACCTGACCAGACAGCAGGTCAGACGACCGGCTCGACCAGTGGCATGAGCAGCGAATTGCGCTCGGATGCGCAGCAGCTCGGGACCACAGCCGGAAATCGCATTCACAGCGAACTCGATGCCCGCAAGGGCACGGCGGCGCAATCGGCCAAGTCGGTCGGCTCGGCGATCGAACGCGCCGCGGGCGAGCTCGACCAGGGCGTGCCCGAGTGGCTCAAGTCCGCGTTCCAGCAGGGCGCCCAGCAGGTCCAGCGCCTCGCCGACACGCTGGAGCAGAAGGATTCGCGCCAGATCGTCAGCGACATTCAGACCATGGCGCGCAATAACCCCGGCACCTTCCTGGCCGGCTGCGCTGCGCTCGGCTTCGCCGCGGCGCGGATCTTCAAGGCCGGTGCCGACGATGGATCGTCCTCGTACGTCCAGCAATCGCAGACGCGCTTCCCGCCGCAACAGATGGACGAGCCGATGTTCCGCTCCTCGGGCTCGGTCGATCCGTCGTTGAGCAGCAGCACGGGCCTTGGCAGCTCGGGCGCCAGCCGCACTGGAGAGTTCGTATGATCGAACCGGATCTAAGAGTACCGCCGGGCGAGCGCTCGGCGATCGGAGCTTCGTCCGCCGCGGGCGCTGCGGGGGGTGGCGACAATATCGTCGACCTCGTCCGCCAGCTTGCCGGGCAGGGGTCGCACCTTGCCGAACAGCAGGTCAGCCTGGTCAAGGCCGAGATCCGCGAAGCCACGACCGACCTCAAGACGGCGGTCGGAAGCATGGTCGGGGCGGCCGTCGTCGGGATCGGCGGGCTCGGGGTAACCCTGATGGGCCTCGCCTATCTGCTCGGCGACGCGATCGAGAACACCGGCCTGGCGACGCTGATCGTCGGCATCGCAACGCTGGGGATTGCATACCTGCTGTACAAAGCCGGAGCTGCCAAGATGAGCGCCAGTCACCTCGCGCCCGACCGCACCCAGCGCACCCTCGAACGGACGCCCGACATGGCTCGCGGCGACCTTCACACGGAGAAAAAACGATGACCGATACGACACTTAATGCGGGCACCACGACCCAGGATCCGGCCGAGATCGAGCGCGAGATCCGCCGCACGCAGGATGACATGAGCCGCACGGTCGACAAGATCGGCAATCAGCTGACCGCGCGCAACGTGTTCAACGCGCTGCTCGACAAGGCCGACGAGAACAACGTCGATGCACGGATGCTGGTCGACGGC
>JASLBJ010000111.1 GCA_030146725.1 Sphingomicrobium sp.
CGAGTGATCGGCTTCGATCGTGATCCGGATGCGATCGCGAACGGGCCGGCGCTCGTCCCGCCCCCGCCCCGAGCATGGCGCGCGAATAGCCGCCTGCCCCGAACGTGCCGTCGACATGCGTTTCGCCCGGAACGATGGCGAGCGCGGCGACGACTTCATCGACCAGTACCGGCACGTGGGCCTGAGCGGGGGCGGGGACAGTGCTCACGCGCTGATCCCCCGCTCTTCGAGCCGGTAGCGGCAGATGTCCTTCAAATCCTCCGGGATGTTCTTGTCGGACAGCAGTGTCTGCGGGTTCCAGACTTGGAACGTCTCGCCTGTGCCCAGGAAAAGGGCGAGGTCCTCGAGCCCACCCTTGCGGCGCATCATGGGCGGCAGGAGAATGCGGCCCGAACTGTCGTAGGGCACTTCCTCGGTCGCGGCGAAGGCCATCAGGTTGCGCTGCTGATATTCGAGCTGCGCGTCGGCGCCGGTCTCTTCCTTTTCGAGCAGCCGCTCGAGCTTGGCGTGCTTCAGCGCCGCGTAGGCGGGGTCGTAGGCGCTAAGGCAGGGAAAGCTGTCGTGCGCGGCAAGGACGATCGTCCGGGCGTCGCCGCGGCGCTCGATCACGCCGCGAAGAAAAGCGGGGACGGACACGCGGCCCTTGGCATCGACCGCGTTCAGCGCACTGCCCTGAAACAGATGCTCTAACGCCACGTCCACTCCCCGTTCGTGGCGCAAGGCTCCGCTGCTCGCGGGCGCACGGTTGATCCGCACATCCCGCGTCAGCGTCCAATGTCTGGATCAGCCCCGCGCTACGATGATGTTGGTAACTCAACGTTGGGCGGGATACAACGGAATTTGATGCCATTTCATGGGTTATCATGGTCCACGGCGGATTTCCGCGACTTCTTGGCCACTATTTCGAGAGATGTTCTTGGCCTGTTCTAAGTCGATCCCTTGTGGATAAGTCTGTTTGCATCTCGACTCAGTCGAGAATCGTCTTCGCATGAGAAGGTTCTTCAGCATGAGAAGATCGGCGGGGCTGGAGCGCAGCAAGCTCTTCGAGCAGCGCGGGCAGGTTGTCGTCCCGCGGTCCATCGAGCCGGTCGACGTCGAGCAGGTCGGCGTCGCCGACGATCGTCACCTGCCCGCGCCCGATGCGGCAGCGCGCGACCAGCCGGTCGCGACTGATCGGGCAGGTCCCGAACAGATCGCCCGGGGAGAGGGTCAGGACCTCCTTGCCGCCGAGCCGGCGAAGCCGCGGGCCGCGCTCGACCGGACTGTCGAGCCGCAAGCCCCAATGCCTGAGCAGGCCGGTGTCGGCGAACGCCGGCGGCGGCCGCAGCGTGTCCCCGAGCGGCCGCTCGCTGTGCCATTCGAGCGCAGGGTCGGCGAGCAGCAGCAGCCGGCCGCCGCCGCGAACCCAGGCGTCGAGCTCGACCAGCGCCTCGGCCGTTTGCGCCGGCGGATGCGCCATCAGCAGGAGATTGCCCTTGCCGAGGCTGGCCGCGCCTGCGGTATCGACCGGAACCACATGGTAGCGCGTCTCGAGTGCGCGCAACGCGGCCGATCCGCCGCCTTCCAGGCTGAAGGTCTCGCCGAACACCAGCGGCAGGCTGGTCAGCAGCATCAGATTGCCCTTGGCCGCGGCGGGCAGCGCCTGGGCCACCGTCCGGTCGGCGGCCTCGGGGCGCTGGGCAACGAACGCCAGCCCGGCCGCTGCGATCAGGCCGACAGCCGCCATTGCAGCGATAGGCGCGTGGGAGGCGGCCCGCCGAGCCGGCTCGTTCACGGCCCGGTGCTGGGGCGATCGGTGCCGGGGCGGGCGGTGCCGGGGCGGGCGGTGCTGGATCGGGCGGCGCTGCTGTTGTTGGACTCGGTCCCGCCCGGTGCGACGCCAAGCTCGGCCAGCGGCTCGTTGGGGCCGGCATTGCTGGCCGCCTGCGCTGCGGCGTCGACATCGGCGGCGTTGCTGCCCGAGCGGCTGACGATCGAGCCGAGGAGCACAAGCAGGAACGCGAACGCGAGCCCGGTGAGCCCGATTCGAACCCGCTGCGCGCTGGTGCCGGATTTTTCGATCATGCTGTTTGCCTTCGCTATGGCCCGCTTTGGCAATATGCAAGCTTGCGTGCTTGACGCCGGCACCGCCGCTCGCGCAAGGGCGCGCCAGATGACACGCAATCTCACCATCCTCACGCTCGTTGCCGCCGCTGCGTTAGCCGGCTGCAAGGAACAAAATCACACGATCCAGGCCGGGCCGGCGGACCCGATGGGCGACGCGCTCGCGAATGCGGCGCCGGTCGAGCTTCCGCCGTCGATTGCCGCTAGCAAGATCTATCGCTGCAAGGACAACAGCCTCGTCTATATCGACTGGCTGTCCGACAACCAGACCGCGAACTTCCGCACCGAGCGGACGGGAACGCCGGTTCAGCTCAAGTCACCGGCCGCGGGCGAGACGCTGGTCGCCGAGGGCGGCTATTCACTGGCCGGCGATGCCACCGCCGCGACCATCACCTTGGCCCGCCCGGGTGCCGCCTCGCAAAGCTGCAAGGCCTAGTCCGGACCGCCTTTTGGATTGCTCGGCCCCCGGCTTCGGCCGGGGGTTTTTTTATGGGACCTGCACCGCTAGTGCCCGGCCATGATCACCCCTGAAATGGTCGCCGAGCACGGCCTCAGCCCGGACGAATACCAACGGGTCGTGAAGAGCCTCGGACGCGAGCCGAACCTCGTCGAACTGGGCATCTTCTCGGTGATGTGGTCCGAGCATTGCAGCTACAAGAGCTCGCGCATCCACCTGAAGACGTTGCCGACCGAGGCGCCGTGGGTGATTTGCGGGCCGGGCGAGAATGCCGGCGTGATCGACATCGGCGACGGGCCAGATGGACAAGGCTTGGCCGCGATCTTCAAGATGGAGAGCCACAACCACCCGTCCTACATCGAGCCGTATCAGGGCGCCGCGACCGGGGTCGGCGGGATCCTGCGCGACGTCTTCACCATGGGCGCGCGGCCGATCGCCAACTTGAATGCGCTGCGTTTCGGGCGGCCCGATCATCCCAGGATGCGCCACCTGATCGCCGGCGTCGTTTCCGGGATCGGCGGCTACGGCAATTGCGTCGGCGTTCCGACAGTCGGCGGCGAAGTCAATTTCGACCGCGCCTACGACGGCAACATCCTCGTCAATGCGATGACCGTCGGTGTCGCGCGCACCGACAAGATCTTCTATTCGGCAGCGGCCGGGATCGGCAATCCGGTGGTCTATGTCGGCTCCAAGACGGGACGCGACGGAATCCATGGCGCGACCATGGCCTCGGCCGACTTTTCCGAAGACAGCGAGGAGAAGCGCCCGACGGTGCAGGTCGGCGATCCGTTCACCGAGAAATTGCTGATCGAGGCCTGCCTCGAGCTGATGGCGTCCGACGCGATCGTCGCGATCCAGGACATGGGGGCGGCCGGCCTGACCTCGTCCTCGGTCGAGATGGCGAGCAAGGGCGGGGTCGGGATTCGCCTCGACATGAACCGCGTGCCCTGCCGCGAGGAAGGCATGACCCCCTACGAGATGATGCTGTCCGAATCCCAGGAACGGATGCTGATGGTCCTCAAGCCGGGCCGCGAAGGCGAGGCGGAGGCGGTGTTCCGCAAATGGGAGCTCGACTTCGCGGTCATCGGCGAGGTCACGGAGGCTGGTCCGGACGGGGGCCGGATGGAATTGGTGTGGAACGGCGAAACGGTCGCCGACATCCCGCTCGACCCACTCGCCGACGAGGCGCCGCTCTACGACCGCCCGCATCTGTCGCCCGACGAGTATCGGGCATGGGCGGCAGTCGAGCCGCTCGGGGAGGTGCCCGAAAGCAGCGACATCGCAGCCGACCTCGTCAAGCTGATGGGCTCCCCTGCCCTCGCCTCGCGGCGCTGGATCTGGGAGCAGTACGACCAGTCGGTCGGCGCCAACACGGTTCAGTGCCCCGGCGGCGACGCGGCGGTGGTTCGCGTGCACGGGTCCGCCAAGGCGCTGGCGATGACCACCGACTGCACCCCGCGCTACTGCTTCGCCGACCCGTACGAGGGCGGCAAGCAGGCGGTCGCGGAGGCGTTCCGCAACCTATGCGCCGTGGGCGCCCGGCCGCTGGCGATCACCAATTGCCTCAACTTCGGCAACCCGCAGCGGCCCGAGATCATGGCGCAGATCGTCGGTTGCCTGGACGGCATGGCCGATGCCTGCCGAGCGCTCGACTTCCCCATCGTCAGTGG
>JASLBJ010000135.1 GCA_030146725.1 Sphingomicrobium sp.
CGGCGTGAAGCCGAGTTCGCCGTCGAGACCGCCGCCGGCAAGCGTCAGGCGGCCGAAAAAGCCGCCAGGGTCCGAGCGCAGACGGCCGGTTGCGCGGGTGCCGCTGACGTCGAGCGCGGCAATCGCGATCACCGGACGGGCATTTGCGGCAAGCAGGATCTGGCCCATCGATGTGAACGGACCGACGCGCGAGCCGCCGGAGGCGCGATAATCGAAGCCGGCCGGGATCGGGTTGAGCAGCAGCCGCACGGCGCTGAGCCCGAGGCTGTTGTTGGGGCGGTCGAGCAGCAGGTCGACGCGCGGCCGCTGGATCGGACCGTCGAGGATCATCCGCAACGGCCCGTATTCGGCCTGGCGTCCGCGTGCTTCGATGTGGAAGGTGCCGTCGCGGTTGCGGCGGCCCGCGCCGCTCAGCCGCAGGCCTGGCGCATGAAGCTGCATGTTGCTGAAGTGGAGGACGCCGTCCGCGCCGCGCTCGAGATCGGTTTCGAGCCGGGGCAGACCGCCGGCAAGCTCGCGGAAGAACGCATTGTCGAGGCGGCGGACCCAGGCTTTCGCCGTTCCGACGGTGCGCGAGCCCCTGCCGCCGGGACCGGGGACGATCCTGAGGTCGGTGACGACGTCGACGATGCCGAGGCCGGGGATTGCGTAGCGGTTCAGCCCGCCGGCAAGCAGCACTTCGAAGCGGCCGGTGGCGAGATCGACGAACAGCGCCACGGTACCGTCGAGCTTGTCGCTGGTGAGCGTCAGTTTCTCGCCGCGCAGGAACTGGGGGGTGAGCGTCAGCATGCCCTCGAGCCGCGCATTGGCGAGGATCGATCCGGCGACATCGCCGACGCCGGTGATCGCGCGCGCAGACAGGCGCAGCGGGACCTTCATCGGCCAAGCGGAGAGCTTGCCGCGGCCTTCCGCGCGCACGTCGGTGAAGCCGGTCGCGTCGAAGGTCACGCCCGGCGAGGTCATCCGGTAGGCGTAGTCGGCGCTGTCGAACGCGCCATCGAGCGTCCACACCAGGCGGACATTGCGGCCCGTCATGTTGGGGAACAGCAAGGGCGGGCGGAGGAGATCGACGCCGAGCCGGACCTTGCGGTAGCGGCGTGACCCAAGGTCGACCCCGCCGCGCGCGACGGCTCGGATGGCACGCGAGCTCAGGGCCAATTGTCCGTCGAGGATTCGCTCGGTGAGACGGCCCTCCCCCTGCACGGCGACGATCGGCGCGGACAGGCGCTGGAGGCGGCCGGTGACGAATTGCGCGAGCGCAAGCTGGCCGTTCAGCCGGTAGCGACCGGCATCGGCGCCAAGCGCGAGCCGCGCGGCCTGGCGGCCCGACAGGTCGAGTGCCGCACGCCCGCGCCAGCGTCGCCAGCTGCCCTCGCCGTCCACGCTGAGGTCGATGGCCCGTTCGACCCCGACCAGCGCTGGCAGCAGCCCGTTCGCAGGCGAGCGGGCGCGCGCGTGCAAGTCGAAGCGGTCGCGGTCCGGTTCGGCATCGAGCCGAAGCGCGAGGCGGTCGCCCGCCCCCTCCCTCGACATGCCGTCGATCGCCAGGCCAAGTTCGACCATCGCGCGGCCGGCGCGGATGTCGGCCGAGCCGACCAGGCGGCCGCTGCCCGGACGGCCGGTCACGCCATGCGCAAGCTCAAGCCGGCGAACCGCAAGCCGGCCGATGTGGATGTCGAAGGCGGGCAGGATCGGGCCCTTGCGCCCCGTCGCCCTGAGCCGCGGCAGCCGCTCGAGCCGGACCCGGTCCGCGGACAGCGAGTCGATGTGCAGGGCATTGTAGAGCCAGGCGCCAGGCGCCCAGTCGAGCCTGATCTCGGGCGAGGTCAGGAAGGGGCCGTGGGCGTCGGAGACGGTGACGTTCCTGAGCCGCGAACGCCCAAAGATCGAGCCGTCGATGCGCCCGATCCTGATCTTGAGCCCGGTCGCGGTCTCGAGCCCGCCGATCCGGTCGACGATGAAGCGGTGACCCGGCGCGGTGTCGAGCAGCACCAGCGCCGCGCCGGCGAGCAGCAGGAGTGCCAGGACCAGCGCCAGCAGCTCGGTCGCAAGCCGCCGCGGCCAGTCGCGGCGCAGGCGGCGCGGCGGCTCGTCGCCCGCTTCGCCCCCCGCCTCGTTGGAGCCCGCGAGAACCGCTTCGCTCACCCTAGAATGCCTGGCCGAGCGAGACCGTGACCGCAACCGGGCCGTCGCCGCTGCGCGGGTTGAGCGGCGTTCCGACGTCGACGCGGATGGGCCCGAAGCTCGAATAATAGCGCAGGCCGAGCCCCGCCCCGAACTGCCAGTCGGACAGGCTCGGAGCCGCTTTGGTCGTCAGCGTGCCGCCATCGAGAAACGGGACGATGCCGAAATTGCCGCCGAACAGGGTCAGGCGATAGCGAGTCTCGAGCGCGAATTCGGCGAGTCCGCGACCTCCGATCGGATCGCCGTCGACGTCACGCGGTCCGAGCGACTGGTAGCCGTAGCCGCGCACCGAGCCGCCGCCGCCCGCGTAGATGCGCCGCGACGGGGCGAGCGAGGTCAGGTCGGCGCCGACGATAGTGCCGAGCCGGATTCGGCCGGCAACCACCGCTCGGTCGGTGACCCGGCGATAGGCGCTGGCGTCGAACTGGGCGCGGCCGTAGGTGAAGCTTGCCCCGCGCGAGGAGATTTCCGGGCTGACCCGGCCGAGCAGGCGAAAGCCGCTGGTCGCGTCGAGCAAATCGTCGCTGTCGTCATAACCGAGGCTTACCGGAAGCGCGGCGATGAGGAAGTCGCGCGTGCTCTTGGACTGGCTGAGGTCGAACACGCCGCGTTCGCGCGATGCCAGCAGGTCGCCGCCGTAGCTCCACGTCCATTTCTTGTGCCAGATGATGTTGCTCTGGCGCTCGATGT
>JASLBJ010000141.1 GCA_030146725.1 Sphingomicrobium sp.
CCTGACTCGATTGCGCGGGCGATGCTTTCGCCTCCGGCGGTGCCTGCGGGCGCCTTGCCGTCGACGATGGTGCCGGCGATCGTGACCACTCCGATCGGCCCCGAGCCGCCCTGGTCGACCTTGTCGCCGATGTACGATCCAAGCCTGATCTGGCGGTAACCGACGGGCCCATCGTCCTGCTCGCCGCCAAGCTGGGCAAGCCGCGCCTCGAACTCCCGGCGCTCGGCAAGCTTGTCGACGAGGCCGGCGTTGAGCGAGGCGCGGGCCATGTCGCCGCCGGCTGCCGCGACCGCCGCGGGCATGTTCTGGACATAGGCATCGACCCGCGCCTTGGGCCGCGCGCGGACGACGCCGTCGCGCCAGTTCTGCCACAGGGCGCCTGCGAACGACTGGTAGTTCTCGCGCGCTTCGGCCGACATGTCGCTGCGCGTAAACGGCTCGACCGCTGCCTTGTGGGTGCCGACCCGATAGACGTTGGCCGTGACGCCCATCTTGTCGAGCAGCCCCTTGTAGTAGAGGTTGGCGCCGCCCGGGCCGGCGATTGCCACGCCGCCGAGCGGATTGACCCACACTTCGGATGCGGCGGCCGCAAGCTGGTAGCTGTCGTCCGAGTAAGCGGTTGCGTAAGCGACGACCGGCTTGCCCGACGAGCGGACCCGGGCAAGCGCCTCGGCAAGGTCGCCGAGCGCGACCTGGCCACCGCCGCCGAAGCCGTCGAGGTCGAGCGCGACCGCCTTGACCCGGCTGTCGGTGCGCGCGGCATCGAGCGCTGCGACTAGGTCGCGCAGCCGGTACTGGTTGACGCTCCCGCCGGCGAGCGCCGACAAGTCGGTGCGCGACGGCTGCTCGACGACGGGACCGTCGAGCTTGAGCGCAAGCACACCGTCGCCGACCGGGTCGGGACGCGCCGAAAGCGCCGCATAGAGCGCGCCGAAGAACAGCAGCAACAGGATCAGCACCAGCGCATCCTTGATGCCGACCAGCAGTTTCCAGATTGCGCGCACGAACTTCATCGACTGGCCCTTTCAGATGGCCGGGCGGGGCTAGCGGACGAGGGGGAGGAGCGCCAAACCTTTTCGACCGGCGGGCGGGCGGCTAGGGGAGTTGCTGTAAGCTGAGCCGGCACCAGCCCGCACCCCCACCCGGCCACCCACAGGATCATACTGGATGGGTGGCCGGGTGGGGGTGCGGGCTGGTGCCGTACTACTAATCAAAAGAGATCCATGTCCGCCACTCCGGCCTTGAGCGCCGCTCCACGCAGCTGGGGCGAGGAACTGGTCCGGACGGCGCGGCTCGGCGCGCCGCTGGTGCTTGCCCAGCTGACCCAGATCGCGATCTTTTCGACCGACGTGCTGATGCTTGGCTGGCTTGGGCCGGAGGCGCTCGCGGCCTCGGCGCTGGCGGTCAACCTGTTCTTCATGTTCAACTTCACGGGGATGGGGATTGCGACTGCCTGCGCGCCGCTGATTGCGGCGGCGCTCGGCAAAAGCAGCCATGCGGTTCGCGACGTTCGTCGGAGCTTCCGCTCCGCGCTTCATGCGGCGCTGATCTTCACCGTGCCGTCATGGCTGATCCTGTGGAATTGCGAGGCGGTGCTGCTGCTGTTCAAGCAGGACCCGGCGCTCGCGCACGAGGCCGGGCGGTACATGCGGGTGATCATGTGGAGCCTGCTCGCCAATCTCCTGATCATCGTCTTCCGCACCGTGCTGACGGCGCTCGGGCGGCCATCGCCGACGCTGGTGGTGACGGTCGGTGGGCTGGTGGTGAACGCCGCGCTCAACTGGATGCTGATTTTCGGTAACTGGGGGGCGCCTCCGCTCGGGCTGGTCGGGGCGGGTCTTGCAAGCCTGATCACGACCACGCTGATGGCGCTGGGCCTTGGTGCGTTCATCGTGCTTCACCCGAAGGTCCGCCGCTTCCATCTGTTCGGGCGCATGCAGCGGATCGACCGCGCGCGGCTTGCAGCCATTTTCCGTATCGGGACTCCGATCGCGCTGACGCTGGCGTTCGAAGTCTCGGTGTTCGGGGCGGCGGTGTATCTGATGGGCTGGATCAACATCGCAAGCGTCGCGGCGCATGCGATCGCGCTGCAGATCGCGTCGATCACCTTTATGGTGCCGATGGGGCTCAGCCAGGCGACGGTGATCCGAGTGGGACTGGCCTTCGGAGCGAACGACCGGCGCTGGATCGGCTGGGCGGGTAGCGCGTCATTGGTGCTGGCGATGGGGTTCATGAGCGTTGCGGCGCTGGTGATCTGGATGATCCCGCGCGAGCTTGCCGGGCTGTTCCTCGATGTCGACAATCCGCGCGCGGTCGAGGTGCTCGACCTCGCGGCGCGGTTCCTGCTCGTCGCGGCGCTGTTCCAATTGTTCGACGGGGCGCAGGTGATCGGCGCGGCGATGCTTCGCGGATTGCAGGATACCAGGGTGCCGATGCTGTTCGCGGGCCTCGGCTATTGGGTGGCGGGGCTTGGCACCGGCTATGTGCTTGCGTTCCAGGCTGGCTGGCAGGGGTTCGGGATCTGGGTCGGGCTGGCGCTCGGGCTTGCGGTGGTATCGGTGCTGATGATCTGGCGCTGGTCGTGGCGCGAACGGCTTGGACTGGTGCCGGCGGGCTGATCTGTTCGCCAAGGGTTTGCGCCCCCCCGGTTGACGGATGAACGCTGCACAACCATATGCGGGGCATCGCTGGCACTCTCCGGATGAGAGTGCCAATGCGAGCACAGTCAACCTAACACAGGGACTACAAGGCTATGGGTTTCAGGCCACTTCATGATCGCGTTCTCGTCCGCCGGGTCGAGGCCGAGGAGAAGACCGCCGGCGGGATCATCATCCCTGACACGGCAAAGGAAAAGCCACAGGAAGGCGAAGTGATCTCGGTCGGCTCGGGCGCTCGCGCCGAGAACGGCACGATCACGCCGATGGACGTCAAGGCCGGCGACAAGATCCTGTTCGGCAAATGGTCGGGCACCGAGGTCAAGGTCGACGGCGAAGACCTCATCATCATGAAGGAAAGCGACATTTTGGGCATTGTTGGCTGAACCAGCCGACTGTTTCCCGGTGAGGCCGGGACCCGGACTTTCCTTCTAATCTGGACTGGACCCGGCCTGCGCCGGGGCACAACATAAAGGATTGCTACACATGGCAGCCAAGGACGTAAAATTCAGCCGCGACGCTCGTGAGCGCATCATGCGCGGCGTCGACATTCTCGCCGATGCGGTCAAGGTCACGCTTGGGCCCAAGGGCCGCAACGTCGTCCTCGACAAGAGCTTCGGCGCACCGCGGATCACCAAGGACGGCGTCACCGTCGCCAAGGAGATCGAGCTCAAGGACAAGTTCGAGAACATGGGCGCGCAGATGCTGCGCGAGGTCGCGTCGAAGACCAACGACGTCGCCGGCGACGGCACCACCACCGCGACCGTGCTCGCTCAGGCGATCGTCCGCGAGGGCATGAAGTCGGTCTCCGCCGGCATGAACCCGATGGACCTCAAGCGCGGCATCGACATGGCCGTGATCAAGGTCGTCGAGGACCTCAAGGGCCGCTCGAAGCCGGTTTCGGGATCGAACGAGATCGCCCAGGTCGGGATCATCTCGGCCAATGGCGACACCGTCGTCGGC
>JASLBJ010000188.1 GCA_030146725.1 Sphingomicrobium sp.
AGACCGAGGATGGGCGGGTACGGCTGCCGGCGGCGCTGCAGGCGCTGATGGGGAGCGAGTTCCTCTGAAGTATCGCTTCGAAGGCGAGGACCGGCCGCCGCCCGGGTGGCGGCGCGTTCCCGAGGGCGCCTGGCTGGCGGCTCGGCTGTGGCGGGGGTTCGGCGATCTCGGGGCCAGGGGTCCGGAGGATGGGCCCCCGGCGCTGGTGCTTCCGGGATTCCTTGCGAACGACCGCACCTGCATGGAGCTTCGCCGGTCGCTGGCCGAAGCGGGATGGCGGGTGCATCCGTGGGGATTGGGGCTCAACAAGGGGGCCAGGCCGGACATTCTCGAGCGGCTCGAGGCTTGCGTCGATGCGGTCGGGGCGAAGCAGCCGGTACTGCTGGTCGGATGGAGCCTTGGTGGGGTGTTCGCGCGCGAGCTGGCGCGGCACTGCCCAGACAAAGTGCGGGCGGTAGTCACGCTGGGGTCGCCGTTTTCGGGCGATCTTCACCAGAACAATGTGTGGCGATTGTACGAGTGGGTCGCGGGGCACCCGGTTGACGAGCCGCCGGTGCCGCGGCTGACGCAGAAGCCGCCGGTGCCGGCGCTGGCGATCTGGTCGCGGCGGGACGGAATCGTTGCGCCGAGGGCCGCGCGCGGGCTCGACGACGAGCGTGACCGGGCGGTCGAGATCGGGTGCAGCCACATGGCGTTCGGGGTGTCGCGGCGAGCTACACGGTGGGTTGCGCGGGAGATCGACGGGTTCCTGAAGGACGTCGAGGGGTAGCTTCCGTCCTGCTTCCGAAAGCTTTCGAGTCGCTCCATTGACTCCACCCGCTGGTCCTGCGGTACAAGAACAAAAGTAGAACATGAGTGTTGTGAGTCGTGTGGCGGCAGGTTTGTCCCTGGTTGCCGGCGGGAGTGCCCCTGTGCCCTCCTGGCCGGTCGAAGCGGGCTCGATTCCAGGCGGATCGGGTGAGCGCTGGACCGTGCCTGGCGCTGGCCGCCCGACCCTGTCCGAGCTGTTCGCCGGCCATTCGCAGGATGCCGGCTGGGCCGGGTTCCTGCTTGCCCAGTTGGGAAACGCGCAGCGGCCGTTGCTGTGGGTGCAGGAGCGGATGGCGATCGTCCAGGCCGGGCGGGTGCATCCGCCGGGGCTGCCGTTGCACGACCTCATCCATGTCGAGGCGCGCGATGCCCGCGCCGCGCTGTGGGCGATGGAGGAGGGGCTAAGATGCGCCGGCCTGTCGGGCGTGATCGGCGAATTGTGGGGCGATCCCCGCGCGCTCGATTTTACCGCGACTCGGCGGCTGGCCGTTGCGGCCGAGCGCAGCGGCGTGCCGTGCTGGCTGGTGCGGCTTGGCGGAAGTGCCGACCTCAGCGGCGCACGGATGCGCTGGCGGATCGCCAGCCGGCCCTCGCTCGTCCACCCGTTCGATCGTCAGGCGCCTGGCTCACCGGCGTGGGATGCGCTGCTGTTCAGGGCGCGCGGGGCGGTGCCGGGCCGGTGGAGTATCGCGCATGAGGGAAGAGCGGAGGATTCTTTCCGTCTGGTGGCCGCGGCTGGCGATCGAGCGCTGGGCGAAAGCGAGCGGCGCCAGGCCTGATGCGGCGGTGGTGCTGACGGCCGAGGGGGCGCACGGGCCGGTAATTACGGCGGTCTCGGCGGCGGCGGCCGGACGCGGTGCCTGGGTCGGGGCTCGGCTGACCGATGCGCGGGCGCTCGATCCGGGGCTGGTGGCGGTGGCCGGCGATGCGGCGGGTGATGCGGCACTGGTGGAGCGGCTGGCGCGCTGGGCGGGGCGCTGGTCGCCGTTGGTCGAGGTCGATGGCGCGGATGGGCTGAGGATCGACGTGACCGGCGGTGCGCATCTGTTCGGCGGCGAGACCGGGTTGATGGCGGATGCAGTGGCGCGATTTGCCGGGATGGGGCTGACGGCGCGGGTGGCGGTGGCGCCGACTGCCGGGGCGGCGTGGGCGGTAGCGCGCTTTGGTCGGTTCTCTTCTGCCTTGGGGCGAGAGGGGTTGGCCGACGCCCTCGCACCCTTGCCCGTCGCGGCGCTGCGCTTGCCGGCGCAGGCGACCGGCACGCTCAAGCGGCTGGGGCTGAAGACGATCGGGACACTTGCGGGGATCGAACGGCGCAGCCTTGCGCGGCGCTTTCGCGAGGTGGACAATCCGCTCGACGCGCTCGACCGGATGCTTGGCCGCAAGCCCGAGCCGCTGACCGCGATGCCGCACGATCCGCCGCCGCGCAGCCTGTTGCGGCTGGATGAGCCGGCGGTGCATCCGGAGATCGGCGGTCAGGCGCTCGAGCGGCTGATTCCGGAGCTGGTGCGGCAGCTCGAGGCGCGACGGCTTGGGGCGCGGGAGCTGGCGCTGACGGGGTATCGGGTCGACGGAAGTGTTGCTGTGGCGGAGGTGGCGACGTCGATCCCGAGTCGCGAGCCGGCGCATTTACAGCGGCTGCTGGCTGAGAAAGCGGGGGCGCTTGATCCGGGGTTCGGGTTCGACGGCTTCGCGCTGGAGGCGGGCTGGGTGGAAGCACTTGGCGGGCGGCAGGACAGTTTGGTCGAGGAGGGTTCGGGCGAGGCGGACGTC
>JASLBJ010000213.1 GCA_030146725.1 Sphingomicrobium sp.
TCCGCCCGCTGCCTGAGCCGGCACGTGCAACCACTTCGTCCCGCCGGAGCGGCTGTGCCTCGCGGATGCTCGCGCAGAGACTTGGCACGTCGGGGACCGATGGTATGGGCGTTGCGATGACCCGTGCGGCCCTGTTGTGAGGAACAAGTCTGGTGAAGCGGCCGGTTGAGGTGGTGATCGTCGGCGGTGGCACGGCCGGCTGGATGGCCGCCGCGGGGCTCGCGTCCTTGCTTCCGCGCTCGCGCTGCCACGTCCGCCTGGTCGAGTCCGAGGAGATCGGGATCGTCGGCGTGGGCGAGGCGACATTGCCCCACATGAAGCATTTCAACGACGCGATCGGGATCGACGAAGCGGCGATGATGCGGCGCACGAAGGCGACGTTCAAGCTCGGCATCGAGTTCGTCGACTGGGGCTTCAAGGGAGCGTCGTACATCCATCCGTTCGGGGTCCACGGCCCCGCCGGATCGGGCCACCGCTTCCACCACCAGTGGCTGCGTGGCGTGCACAACGGCGCCTCGGCGAGCATCGAGGATTATTCGTTCGCCATCGCCGCGAGCCGCCGCAACCGCTTCGATTTCCCGTCCCAGGCCAAGCAGGCGATCAACTCGACCTACGGCTACGCCTATCATTTCGACGCCAGCCTCTACGCCGCCTTCCTGCGCGAGTTCGCCGAGCAGCGTGGAGTCGAACGCACCGAAGGCAAGTTGGTCGAGGTCAACCGCAACGACGAGGCGGGCAACAAGGCGGGCGACATCCGCTCGATCACCATGGCGTCGGGCGAGGAGATCGCGGGCGACCTGTTCATCGACTGCTCGGGCTTCCGCTCGCTCCTGCTCGGCGATGCGCTCGGCGTCGGATGGGAGGACTGGAGCCAGTGGCTCCCGTGCGACCGCGCGTTCGCGGTGCCCACCGAACGTGCGGGCGACCTCACTCCTTACACCCGCTCGACCGCGCGCAGCGCCGGCTGGCAATGGCGCATCCCGCTCCAGCACCGCACCGGCAACGGCTATGTCTTTTCCTCGCGCTTCATCGCCGAGGAGGATGCCCGTGCCGAACTGCTCGCCAACCTCGACTCAACCGCGCTCGACGAGCCGCGGCTGCTGCGCTTCCAGGCCGGCCGCCGAACGCACTCGTGGCACCGCAACTGCATCGCGCTTGGCCTGGCCAGCGGCTTTCTCGAGCCGCTCGAATCGACCAGCATCTATCTGATCCAGGTCGCCGTCATGCACCTGCTCCCGCTGTTCCCGGACCGGAGCATGAGCGATCCTCTGCTCGCCGCCGAGTTCAACCGGCGCATGGACGGCGAGTATGAGCGCATCCGCGACTTCCTCATCCTCCATTACCGTCTGACCAGCCGCGACGATTCCGAACTGTGGCGCTACTGCCGGAGCATGGAGGTGCCCGAGAGCCTGGAGCGCAAGATGGCCGAGTTCGCGCATCGCGGCTTCGTCGAGGAGTATAAGGACGGGCTGTTCACCCCGCCGAGCTGGCTGTCGGTGTTCATCGGCCAGGGCCTGCAGCCGCGCCACTACCATCCGCAGGCCGACGTCATGCCGCTCGACAAGCTGCTTGCCGATCTCGAGCAGCTGCGCGAGGAGATCGACGACCGGGTCGGCGAGATGCCGCGCCACGACCGCTTCATCGAGCGCTACTGCGGCGACCCGCGGCAAGCGGTCCACAGCCGGTGAGCGAGCGCGGCATCGAGCGGGTGGTCGTCGTCGGCAGCGATGCGCCGGCGTGGCTCGCTGCGGTCTCGCTCAAGACGGCACTGGGGAGGGCCGGCGTCGACGTCCGAGTCGTTCAACTGCCCTCGCGGTTGAGCCCGGTCGATGTCTACTCCGCGGTGCCGGCGCTCGGGGCGCTGCACCGGCTGAACGGGATCGACGAGCCGTTGCTGCTGCAGGCGGCGCGTGGCCTGCCGATGGTCGGCCAGCGCTTCTCCAACTGGTCCGGCTCGGCCCCGCCGTTCATTCACGCCTACGACAGTGCACCGCCGACCGACAGCGCCATCGCGTTCGTCCAGTACTGGGCCAAGGCGCGGATCGAAGGGCTCAGGGTCGGCTTCGAGGACTTCTCGCTCGGCGCAGTCGCAGCCCGCAACGGCCGGGTACCCACTGCGCCGGACGACCCCTCGCAGCCCTCGGCAGCGTACGGCTACCATCTCGATGCGCTGCGCTACTCGAGCCTGCTGCGCCAGCTCGCGGCCCATCGCGGCATCCAGACGATCGACGGCACCATCGCCGATGTCGAGCTTGCAGGCGAGACGATCGCGGCCATCCGGCTTGCCGGCGGCGAGCGCATCGAAGCCGATCTGTTCGTCGATGCCTCGGGCCCGGATGCGGTCCTGCTCTCGCGCCTGCCCGGGGGCGAGCTCGAAAGCTGGGCCGACCTGCTGCCGTGCGACCGGATCCTGACCGCATCGGCACAGCGGCTCGACCCGTACCCCGCGTTCAGCCAGATCTCGGCGTTCCGCGCCGGCTGGACCGGCCTGTTTCCGCTCGCCGACCGCACCGGAGTGGTGGCTGCGTATAGTTCGCGCACCATCACCGACGACGAGCTGGTGCAGGCCCTGCCGATCCTGACCCGGGTGCCGATTGCCGGCGATGCGCTGGTCACCAGCCTGCAGCCGGGGGTCCGCCGGGCTCCGTGGATCGGCAATTGCGTTGCAATCGGAGAGACGGCGATCGCGCTCGAGCCGCTCGACGCAGTCCAGCTGCACGTGACGCATCTGACCGTCACCAACCTCATCGGCCTGTTTCCGGTCGAG
>JASLBJ010000229.1 GCA_030146725.1 Sphingomicrobium sp.
CCGCCATTCTTGACGAAGCCGAACGACAGCGCATCCACGCCCGCCCGCCACGTCAGGTCCGCAGGCGAGGCATTCGTCGACGCAACCGCATTGGCGAACCGCGCCCCGTCCATGTGAAAACCGAGCCCGAGCCCGCGCGCAACCTCCCCCAGCGCCGCGACCTCGTCCGCCGAATAGGTCAGGCCATATTCGGTCGCATTGGTGATCGACAGCGCCCGCGGCTGGACCTGGTGAACATCCTTGCGCACGCGTCCCACCGCCGCCGCAACCGCGTCCGGCGCAACCTTCGCCCCCCGCCCGTCGAGCAGCGACAGTTTCGCGCCGTGGGTAAAGAAGCCCGGCGCCCCCGCCTCGTCATTCTCGATATGCGCGTCGCGGTGGCACAGGATCGCGCCGTGCGGCGGGCACAGCGACGCCAGCGCGAGGCAGTTGGCGGCCGTGCCCGTCGTCACCCACAGCGCCCGCACCTCACACTCGAACAGGCTGGAGAAAGCCCCGTCGAGCCGCTTGCTCCAGGCATCGCCATCATAGGCCGTATCGAGCCGGTTGGCGGCACCGATCGCCTCCAGCACCGCGGGGTGCGCCGCCGCCGCATTGTCGGAAAAGAACCGCATCCGCGGCCCCAAGCGCATCGGGCCTCGCATGGCAAGCGGATGGTGCTAGATTTGAGTATCCTGACTCGCGAAGGAGACGGCAAGTGAGCGCGGACCAGCAGACCTATGACGCGGCGACGATCATGGGCGGCCTGTACGGTGACGGAATCATCGGCCTGAAGGGTGCTTTCACCCCCGAATGGGCCGATACCGTCCGCGACGACATCTGGACCCTGTTCCGGGAAGCCCAGGCGGTCGACAAGGGCGCCCTGCCGCGCGGCCCCGAGCGCTTCTACGTCGAAGTCCAGCCCGAGCGGATCCGCGGCTTCGTCGACATCGCCACCCACCCGTGGTTCGTCGCGGTGTGCGAGGCGGTGCTCGGGCCCGACTACCGGATCGTCGAAATCGGCTTCGATATCCCGTTCCCCGGCGCCGCCGACCAGCCGTGGCACCGTGACTTCCGAGCCCCCGAGGCGACCCTCGTCGGACGCCGCCTCAACAGCCTTGCCTTCAACCTGACGACCGTCGACACCCGCCTCGAGCACGGCCCGTTCGAGGTCGCGCCCGGCACGCAGTGGGACCCCATTCCCGATGCCCGTGACGGCATGTTCCCGCCGCGTGAGCGCTGGAACCGCTACATCGGGCGAGCCGTCCAGAAGATGCCCCAGCGCGGCGACATCTCCGCCCGCTCGGCCCTGACCATCCACCGCGGCACCGCCAACCGCTCGAACGAAGCGCGCCCGGTGCTGGTCGTCGGAGTCGACGCGCCCGACGCGACCAACGCCCACCACCATGACCTCCAGGTCACGCGGGCCTATCTCGACAGCCTGCCGGGACAAGTCCGCGACCACCTCACCTACCGCGTCGCCGACGAACTCGAGACCGTCGTCCAGCACCACGTGATCGAAGGCCTGCTCGAACCCGACTACAGCTAGGCCCCGACTAAGCTAGACAAATCCGGCATGGTTCGTGCCGCCATGCCCCCGGCATGGCTGCAGGCGGTTTCCATGCTCGCCAGTCCCCCGGACTGGCTGTGCGATTTCCGGCTTCGCCATGCCCCGGGCATGGCTGCAGGCGAATTTCCATGCTCGCCAGTCCCCCGGACTGGCTGTGCGTGGAAATGGTGCTGCCGAAGGGGATCGAACCCTTGACCTCAGCCTTACCAAGGATGCGCTCTACCACTGAGCTACGGCAGCACTGGCTGGAAGGGCGCGCCTATGGCCGTCACGCGCTTGGAGTGTCAAGGAAAAGCCGATGACCCAAAGCCAGGACAAAGCCGCCCGCCTTGCCGCCGCCCTCCGCGAGAACCTGCGCAAGCGAAAAGCGCAGTTGCGAGAAAGTGACTCCGTCGCTGTCGACAGGGCCGCGACCTTGCCGCGGGATGACGACGACCAATGACGACCCGACGCTCGCGCTAGCCCGTCAAAGCGGCGCGCACGCCTCCTCCAGCCACGCCCGCTCCTCCTGCCCAAGCGCCGGCCCGATCCGCTCGACCACCTGCGCATGATAGGCGTTCAGCCACTCCAGCTCTTCGCTCGACAGCATCTCCCGCACGATCAGCCGCCGGCTGATCGGCGCAAAGGTCAGCGTCTCGAACCCGAGCATGTCCTTTTCCGCGCCCGCCACCTCGCGGGTCACCACCAGCACCAGATTCTCGATCCTGATCCCATACTCGCCCGTCTTGTAGTAGCCCGGCTCGTTCGACAGGATCATGCCGGCCTGCAGCGGCTCGTCCCCGCCCGACTGCGCGCTTCCGGCGGGCGAGATGCGCTGCGGCCCCTCGTGAACCGACAAGAAGCTGCCCACGCCATGCCCGGTGCCGTGCGCATAATCGAGCCCCGCCTGCCACAACGGCCGCCGCGCGAAGCTGTCGAGCTGGGTTCCGCGCGTGCCCTTCGGAAACAGCGCCGTTGCCAGAGCAATGTGCCCCTTGAGCACCCGCGTGAACCGGTCGCGCATCTCGTCGGTCGGCTCGCCAACCGGCACGGTCCGGGTGATGTCGGTCGTCCCGTCGACATACTGCCCGCCCGAATCGACCAGGTACAAGCTGCCGGCCGTGAGCTTGCGGTTGGTCTTCTCGCTTGAGCGATAATGGACGATCGCCCCGTTCGGACCGGCGCCGGAAATCGTGTCGAACGACAAGTCGCGAAACTCCGGCCCCTCGCGCCGCAGCGCTTCCAGCCGGTCCGACGCGGTCAGCTCGTCGATCTCGCCGCCTGGCGCTTCCGCCTCGATCCAGCGCAGGAATCGCGCGATCGCCGCACCGTCGCGCGTCTGCGCGGCATGATGCCCGGCAATCTCCGCCTCGTTCTTGATCGCGCGTGGAAGCACGGTCGGATCGCGCACCGCGACCACCTTGGCACCCGCCCGTTCGAGCGCCTCGAAGATCGCCGCGACAGCCCGCTCGGGGTCGACGGCGACCGTCCTGTCCTTCAACGCGCCAAGAGCCCCCTCGAACGCATTGCGCTCATGCAGCCGGACGCCATTGCCAAGGTGCTGGCGAACCTCGCCGTCGATTTTCTCCCCCGCGACGAACAGATCGGCCGTGCCATCGGCATGAACCAGCGCATAGGCCAGGGCGACGGGCGTTCGGTCGACGTCGGCCCCGCGCACGTTGAACGCCCAGGCAATCGACTCCAGCGCCGACAGCACCGCCGCATCGGCACCTTGCTTGTCGAGCCAATCGGCGATCTCGGTGCGCTTTTCCGCCGCGCTCCGCCCCGCGAACCGCTCCGGCTGGACGACCAGCCTAGCCTTCGACGCTTCGGGCCGATCGCTCCAGATCTTGTCGATCGGGTTGTGCTCGACCGCGACCAACTCCGCACCGCGCCCCTTGAGCGCCTCGCCCGCGCGCCGGACCCAGTCGCGGCTGTGCAGCCACGGATCATAGCCGATCCGCCCACCCTGGGGCGAATGCTCCTTCAGCCAGTCGGCGATGCTCGTCTCCGGCACCGATTGATAGCTCCAATGCGCTCCGTCGACTTGGCTCCGAACCTGCAGCGTGTAGCGCCCGTCGGTAAAGATCGCCGCCTCTTCGGGCAGCACCACCGCCGACCCGGCCGAACCCTCGAACCCGGTCAGCCAGCCGAGCCGCTGCGCATAGCTTCCGACATATTCGCTCATATGCTCGTCGGTCAGCGGCACCACGAACCCGTCGAGGCGGTCGGCGGCAAGCTGCTCGCGAAGCGCGGCAAGGCGGTCGGCATAGGATGACATGCAAAAACTCCGTTCGGGCCGGGCCGGGACAAGCTCAGGACGTGCTTGTCGAAGCCCTGTCCTTCTTTTAGCCCCGGCGATCAGGAAACGCAGCCCGAACCGGAGTGCCAGTTTGCAAAACCTTGCCCCACCACGCGCCGAGCA
>JASLBJ010000235.1 GCA_030146725.1 Sphingomicrobium sp.
ATGCGCGACGCTGAGCCCCGCGCGGTGGAAACCGGCAAGCAGGAAGCCCGCATCGCTGTAGCCCATGTACGATTTGGCGAGGGCCACGTCGGGAAGATCGGCAACCGCGGCCTCGGCAATCCGGTTCGATCCATAGCCGCCGCGCGCGAACCACACCGCATCGATCGACGGGTCGGCCATTACCTCGCGCAAGGCACTCAGCCGCTCGCGATCACTGCCCGCGAAATGGCCGTTGGAGAGAAAGCATTGCGGGTGGATGACGACCTCGCAGTCGCCCCGCGCCTCGGCCAGCGCAAGCACCCGCTCCGCCGCTCCGCGCGACAGCGTGCAGCTTGGCGCCACCACAGCGATCCTTGACGCGATCCTTTGCACAACCCCCGGCACGCTTTTCCCCTTTGTCATCGGCCGCCATGCGCAATAGGGCAGCGCAAATGGATCAATCCACCTTCTTCTGCGGAATCGGCGGCAGTGGCATGCTCCCGCTGGCAAGCATCGTCCGCGCTTCGGGCGGTACGGTCGCGGGCTCGGACCGCTCGCTCGACGCCGGCCGGCTCGCGCCCAAGTTCGACTATCTGCGTTCGCTTGGCATCGGCCTGTTCCCGCAGGACGGCTCGGGCCTTGCGCCCGGAATGACGCTGGTCACCTCCGCCGCGGTCGAGGAGACGATCCCCGACGTCGTGCGCGCCCGCGAACTCGGGCTCGAGCATGTCACCCGTCCGCAGTTCCTTGCGCGCCTGCTCAATGCCGCCAGCCGCAGCGTCGCGGTTGGCGGGACCAGCGGCAAGTCGACCGTCACCGGGATGATCGGCTGGGTCCTCCACGCCTGCGACCGCCGCCCGACGGTGATGAACGGCGCGGTGATGAAGAATTTCGTCACGCCGACCGCGCCGTTCGCAAGCGCATTGGTCGGCGACCCCGGACTGTTCGTCAGCGAGGTCGACGAGAGCGACGGCTCGATCGCGCTCTACGAGCCGGAGGTCGCGGTGCTGACCAACATCAGCCTCGACCACAAGGAGATGGCCGAGCTGCGCCAGCTGTTCGCCGGCTTCCTCGACGCGGCAAAAACCGCGGTGCTCAACCTCGACGATCCCGAGACCCGCGCACTCGCCGGCCTCGTCCATCCGGACAAATGCGTCGGCTACGGCTTCGACAGCCCCGGCGCCGCTTTGTCCGGCAAGGCGCTCGAGCTGCTCCCGGACGGTGCCCGCTTTATCGTCATTGCCGACGGCGAGCGCCACCAGGTCGAGCTCGCCGTCCCCGGCCGCCACAATGCCTCCAATGCGCTAGCCGCACTCGCCGCCGCCCGAGCACTCGGCGTCCCCCTGGCCGAAGCAGCTGCCGCGCTTGGCGGGTTCCAGGGCCTCAAGCGCCGCCTCGAAACCGTCGGCACTGCGCGCGGCGTTACCGTCATTGACGACTTCGCGCACAATCCCGACAAGATCGACGCGACCCTCGCGACTCTTCGCGCCCAGCCCGGCCGCCTGCTGATCCTGTTCCAGCCCCACGGCTACGGCCCGCTCGCCAAGATGGGCGACGAACTTGCCCGCAGCATCGGCGAGGGCATGGCGCCCGGCGACCGCCTGTTCCTGCCCGATCCCGTCTACCAGGGCGGCACCGTCGACCGCGGCCGCGGCTCCGACTGGCTGGCCGGCGCCGTCGCCGAGGAAGGCGGCGAAGCGCTCCACATCCCCGAGCGCGCCGCGATTGCCGAAGCCCTCCTCGCCGAAGCCCGCGACGGCGACCGCATCCTCATCATGGGCGCCCGCGACGACTCCCTCAGCGAGTTCGCCGCCGACCTCGTCGAGCGCCTGGCCCGATAATCCTCCCGCGCTAGTCAGGTGGAGGGGCTCTTCCCTTTGGAACCTAGCCTCTCCCCCAGCGTCCCACCTCAATGGCCAAACCTGGAACCGTAACCGGCTGGAAACTCCCCGAGGAGGACCGCGCAGCCCTCCTCGCCCGCTTCCCCCCACGCTACGCAACCACCGTCGCTCACCACGTCACCCTGCGCGTCGGCGCCGACGCGTCCACCCCGCTCCCGCGCGACGTCACCGCGCGGATCGTCGGCCGTGCCGACGACGGCCGCAGCCTCGAATGCCTGGTGGTCGAGCTCGACGGCACCACCGACCGGCCCGACGGCTCGACCTACCATATCACCTGGTCGCTGGGCGAAAGCCGCCGCGCGCGCGAAAGCAACGACGTCCTGCGGTCAAGCGGCTGGGACCACGTCGACGCCATTCCCATCAACCTGACTCCGGCCAGGTTTTAACCGTGCCCGCCCTGTTCCTCGATTGCGACGGCGTGCTCGCCGACTTCGATGCGGGCGCGGCCACGCTGTTCGGCATGAGCATCGCCGCGTTCGAGGCCCGCCACGGCAAGCGCGCATTCTGGAAGCGGCTCGCCAGCGCCCCCGACTTCTACGCCAGGCTGCCCGAGATGGCCGATGCGCGAACCCTGTTCGACGCCGTCGAGCATCTCCACCCGACCATCCTCACCGGCCTTCCGCTCGGCAGCTGGGCCGCCCCGCAGAAAGTGCGCTGGGC
>JASLBJ010000243.1 GCA_030146725.1 Sphingomicrobium sp.
CGGTGGTCGACTTCCTCGCGCGCCGGGTCGCGTCGAGCGTGCGCGAGCTTGAGGGCGCGCTCAACCGCATCGGCGCTTATGCGATGATGACCGGACGCGCGATCGACATCCCGTTCGTCGAGGAAGTGCTGGCGAACGTGCTCCGCGCCAACCAGCGGCGCATTTCAATCGACGAGATCCAGACCCAGGTCGCCGAGCATTTCAAGATCCGCAAGGCCGAGATGACGTCGGCACGGCGCGCGCGCGAGGTCGCCCGCCCGCGCCAGGTCGCGATGTATCTGTCCAAGCAGCTGACCCCCAAGTCGCTGCCCGATATCGGTCGGCGCTTCGGCGGGCGGGACCACACGACGGTGATCCACGCGGTCAAGCAGATCGAGAAACTGCGCGCCGCGGATGCCGAGCTCGACGCGGACATCCGCCTTCTGACGCGCCAGCTGGAAGGCTGAGGCGCTCGACCAGTTTCGGTCTCCCCGAAGGACCGAAAGCAAAGGCTCATCCGGCATCCGTCGGATGAGCCTTTGTCGTTTTTGTTTGGAGAGCCGGCACCGGCCCGCGGAGTCTTTGTAGGGTAGGAGAGTCGGCACCAGCCCACACCCCACCCAACCACCCATCCAGTATGATCCTGTGGGTGGCCGGCCTCCTCAGCAGATGTCCCCGGACATCCGCCAATCGTCGGGGTGCGGGCCGGTACCGACTTATCTTAACAAGAACGCGCCTCAGCGGCTGCCGCTAGCCGCCAGCCGCCAGCGGCAGCGAGATGGCTATTGCAGCGACGGCGCTATTGCAGCGAAGACTGGGCCTCGACGCCTGACAGGAAGCCCCACAAAGCGCCCGCAAGCTCCTCGCCTGCCGCAACCGCTTCGGCCTGTTCGGCAGCGGGCAGCGCATCGAGCAGTGCCCGGCAGACGGCGCTATGCTCGACGTCGGCGCTCTCATGGACGCGGAAGAAGCGCAGCGTCTGTTCGTCGCTGATCCCGTAGCGCTCGACCAGGCCGTCGATCTTGGCCGAGGCGACGCCCGGAAACTGGCTTTCATAGGCGTAGAGTGCGCCCAGGCCCGACGCGTAGGAGCGGCGCGAAAGGGTGCGGAAGGTGCTGATCAGGGTCCGCGTTTCGGCGTTGAGCGGCTGGGCGTGAACCGCGTCGGCGCTCTCGCCGAGGCCGCAGGCGAACATCATCCACAAGGTCGCATGGTCCTGCTTGCCGGCCTCGATCCCCTCCTCCTCGGCAAGGTTCTCGGCGAGCATGCGGCGGCCGTCGCGGTCGGGACAGGCGCTGTGCACGGCGCTGACTGCCTGGGGGAAGGCCTCGACATGATGGAAATACTGGCGGGCATAGGCGCGCAGCGTGTCGAGCGGGAGCGTGCCGTCGGTCCAGGCGCGGTAGAAGGGATGCTTGAGCATCGCCCGCTCGGCGACATGAGCGTCGATCGCCGCGGATACGCTGGTGGTGGTCATGGCTGGCTCTCCTGGGATGCTGCGTTAGCCTGCCCGATACCTTGCGCCCGGTGGAGCGGCAAGTCAGACGAGCGCGAGCGCGGACAATCGGCCGTAGAGCGAGGGGGGAAGTTCGCCGAGGCCGCTTGGGTCGGCGTCGGCGGGCGGCGACTCGCTTTGCTCGAGATAGCGCCAGCCCTGGTGGGCGCGCTTCGGGATCGGCGGGATTGCGACCAGCTCGGCGGACAGGACGATGTCGATCCGGCCGTCCTTGCGGTCGTCGAAGCGCAGGATCCGCTGGGCGGCGACGAGCCGGTGCTTGACGATCCAGTGGAGCGAACCGCCGATCAGTTCGTCGGCGCGCTTGGGGCGGTAACGGGTGACGATCCGCACCTCCCCGTCGACGGCGCGCTTGAGCGTTCGGCGCTCGAGCGTCTCGACGCTGGCGCAGGAGAACGCGACCTTGGTCAAGTGGAGTGCGGGGGTCAGATGGAGTGCGGGCACGGCCACGCATTGCCGCGACGGGGCAGGTTTCGCAACGGCTTAGCCGACCAGGCCGCCGGCGGTGGCAAGGCCGAGGAAGGCGAGGAAACCCATCGAGTCGGTGACCATGGTGACGAACACGCTCGAGGCGACCGCGGGATCGGCGCCGGCGCGCTCGAGTGCCAGGGGCACGAGGACACCGGCAAGCCCGGCGACGATGATGTTGATCAGCATCGCCGTGGCGATCACTGCCCCGAGCGACGGGCTCCCGAGCACGAGCGTCACGCCGATGCCGATGAGCACCGCGATGGTGATGCCGTTGAGCACTGCGACTCGCGCCTCGCGCCCAACGGCGCGCCAGCGGTTGGAACCGGTCAGCTGGTTGGTGGCGAGCGCGCGCACCGTCACCGCGAGCGTCTGGGTGCCGGCATTGCCGCCGACCCCGGCGACGATCGGCATCAGCACCGCAAGGACCGCGAGCCGCTCGATCGAGTCCTCGAACTGCTTGATCACGAACGATGCGACCAGCGCGGTGAGCAGATTGGCGATCAGCCAGCGCACGCGCGAGCGGTAGCTTTCACCGACCGGCTCGTTGATGTCGCCCTCGTCGACGCCCGAGAGCAGCAGCGCGTCCTCGCTCGCTTCCTCCTGGATGATGTGGACGATGTCGTCGACGGTGACCATTCCGACCAGCCGCCCGGCGCTGTCGACTACCGCGGCGGAAACGAGCGCGTATTTCTGGAAGCGGAGCGCGACGTCCTCCTGGTCCATGTCGACCGGGATCAGCGTCTGCTCGCGCTGCATGATGTCCGTGACCGGGGTCACGCGCGGCGAGCGCAGGATCATCGAGAGCTTGCAGGTGCCGATCGGGTGATGGACGGGCGAGACGACGAACACCTCCCAGAAATCGTCGGCGAGCCCGTCGGAGAAGCGCAGATAGTCGATGACTTCGCCGACGGTCCAATGCTCGGGCACCGCGATCAGGTCGCGCTGCATCAGGCGGCCGGCGGACTCCTCGGGGTAGGTGAGCGCTTCCTCGATCGCCGCCCGGTCGTCGGGCTCCATCGCGCGCAGGACGGCGCGCTGCTCGTCCTCCTCGAGGTCCTCGATGATCGCGACCGCGTCGTCGGTCTCCATCTGCCCGGCAAGGTCGGCAAGCTGCTGCGGCTCGAGCGCGTCGAGCAG
>JASLBJ010000253.1 GCA_030146725.1 Sphingomicrobium sp.
CGTCCCAGATGCCGATGACCTTGACCGGATCGCCATCGCCGAGGTCGGTCCACAGCGACTTGCCGAGACGGCCCGAGTTGTTGGCGATGAGGCCGTCGGCGGCGGCGAGGATGTGGCTGGTCGAGCGGTAGTTCTGCTCGAGGCGGATGATCGCGGCGCCGGGAAAGTCCTGGTCGAAGCGCAGGATGTTGGCGACTTCGGCACCGCGCCACGAGTAGATCGACTGGTCGTCGTCGCCGACGCAGCACAGGTTGCGGCGCGGTTCGGCAAGCAGCCTGAGCCACTCGTATTGCGAGGAATTGGTGTCCTGATACTCGTCGACGAGGATGTAGTGAAAGCGCCCGCGGTAGCTTTCGAGCACGTCGGCGTGGGTGCGGAAAATGACCAGCATGTGGAGGAGCAGGTCGCCGAAGTCGCACGCGTTGAGGGTCTTCAGCCGGTCCTGGTACTGGGCGTAGAGCTCGCCGCCGCGGCCCGCGGCAAAGGCCTCGGACTCGGCGGCATCGATCTGCGACGGGGTGAGGCCGCGGTTCTTCCAGCGGTCGATGCAGCCGGCGAGCTGGCGCGCGGGCCAGCGTTTTTCGTCGAGGTTGGCGGCGGCGATCAGCTGCTTGAGCACGCGCAACTGGTCGTCGGTGTCGAGGATGGTGAAGTTGGACTGGAGGCCCGCGAGCTCGGCGTGGGCGCGGAGCATGCGCGCGGCCACCGAGTGGAAGGTGCCGAGCCACGGCATGCCCTCGATCGCGCCGCCGGAGATGCGCGAGACGCGCTCCTTCATCTCGCGCGCGGCCTTGTTGGTGAAGGTGACGGCGAGGATCTGGCTTGGCCAGGCGCGGCGGCTGGCGATCAGATGGGCGAGGCGGGCGGTGAGCGCGGCGGTCTTGCCAGTACCGGCGCCGGCGAGGACCAGGACCGGGCCCTCGGTGGTCAGCACCGTCTCGCGCTGCGGCGGGTTGAGGCCGTGCAGATAAGAGGGCTCGGGCGTCAGCGGGGCGGTTTCGGGCACGGTTGAACAGGTAGGGAACGCAGGAGCAGGGAGCAAGCCGCGGGGGTGGCCGAATCGGCTGGTTTGTGAGACAGGACGGACGCGAACAAAGGGGGACCTACGATGCCCAAGGGTCGATGCCATTGCGGTGCGGTGACGTACGAGATGCCGACGACGACGATCTACCAGGCGATCTGCCATTGCTCCGATTGCCGGCGGCATACCGGAGCGCCGATGGTCGCCTGGGCGCTGGTCCCCAAGGCCGCGCTGAAGGTTACCGGCGAGCTCCGCGAATATGCTTCGTCGGAGCACGGGCGGCGGTCCTTTTGTCCGCAGTGCGGAACGTCGCTGTTCTACGCCAACGCGACGATCTTCCCCAATGAGATCGATGTGCAGGTCGCGACGCTCGACGATCCCGAATCCATGGCGCCGCAGATCCAGGTGCAGGTTGCCGACCGGATCGGGTGGACGACGCGGCTGCACGAGGTGCCCGAGTTCGAGCGTTATCCGGTCGGCCCCTAAGTCGGCCCATGAGGCGTCCTTGGTCAGGCCGTGACTCGTAACGCTTTCGTACCCGATATCCCCGTTATCAACAGGGCCGATCATCGCGATACCGCTTTGCGCGACTCGGGTGCGGGGATCATAAGGGTTGGGTGATCGGGATGGCGGTCCAGCCACTTTCCAAGCGCCGGCAACGGCAGGCGGCAAGCGGCAGGTTCCAAAGACCCGATCTCCGCCGGCAGGCGAATGGAAAGAGACCCTCGGGTGTCGATCCGAAGCCAGCCGGGAAGAGGCGCCGGAAGAGACGATCTTCCTCCTTGCGCGACGCAGGATCGAAACAGCTTCCCTGGAAGCAGCGACGAGCCCAGCGAAACGCGAAGAAGGGATGGTCCCAAGAAGGGCCGCGGAACAAGGAACGGCCTGGTCTTCGGACCGGCCGGGCAGACGAAAAGGCAGCGGCCCCAGGGTGCGCACCCGAGTAGAAAGCCCTGGCTTCTCCTCACGGAGCGGGCGGTTCGGCGGGAAGCGACGCCTGAGCTGGTGAGCCAGGATCGAAAACGGGCAGCAAACCCTCTGGGGCGAGCAGGCCAAGTTACGAACACCGGCAGATCCTCGCTCGGCGCAGTGGGGGCTGGCAGCGATGCCGGCCCCCATTTCTGTTGGAGTGACGCGACCTGCGGATGCCGCGCCATGTCGCTAAACCATGGCAACGGCAGCGATGCTGGTTTGCAAAGAGATCGAGGCCAGGTGAGCGGCAGCCACGGCTGGCCAGTACAGCCGTTTGGAGCGGGCGGCTTGCAGTAACGTCACGGATTTGTTGCCACGACCGCGGCGCTGTGTTGCACTGCATGCTGGAGCGAGTTCCAAGGATGCACTCATGCCGGCGCAAAGACGATTTCATGGATTATTGCTGATCGGGCTGGCCCTGTGGTCCGCGGCTGCTCCTGCGGCCAAGCCCGAGGCCAGGGCACCGACGGCCAAATGGGTGGTCAACTTCGACGACTCACAATGCGTCGCGTCGCGCGATTACGGCACCGCAGGTGAGCCGCTGTTCCTGGCCCTGAAGTCTCCGGCGCTCGGAAGCGTGGTCCATCTGGCGGTCATCAAGTCGGGGAGCGGGGGCCGGTTCGCCGAACAGATCGACGGCTCGGTGACCTTTGCCGGGCGACCGCCGATCAGGACCAACCTGGTCACGTCG
>JASLBJ010000254.1 GCA_030146725.1 Sphingomicrobium sp.
ATTGCCGCGGCCGTCGAACGACTTGGCGTTGAGCCCGCGAAAATCGCGGACCCGCGGCAAAGCGACGGTCACGAGCCGGTCGAGAAACTCGTACATGCGTTCGCGGCGCAAGGTCACCTTGCAGCCAATCGGCATGCCCTCACGCAGCTTGAACTGCGCGATCGAGGTCTTGGCCTTGGTGATCACCGGCTTCTGGCCGGCAATCGCCTGCATCTCGGCCGCCGCGGCCTCGACCTTCTTCTTGTCCTGGGTCGCTTCGCCGACGCCCATATTGATGACGATCTTGTCGAGACGCGGCACCTGGAGCTTGTTCTTGTAGCCGAACTTCTCCGTCATCGCCTGAGCAATGCGATCGTCATAGTCGCGCCTCAGGCGCGGCGTGTAAGCGGCATCAGCCATTGATCAGCTCCCCGGACTTTGCGGCCACGCGGACCTTCTTGCCGTCCCTGGTTTCGAACCGGACGCGTGTCGCCTTCCCGCTCTTGGGATCGGCGATTGCGACCTTGGACACGTGCATCGGCGCTTCCTTGCGCTCGAGCCCGCCCTGGGGATTGGCCTGGTCCGGCTTCTTGTGGCGGACGGCGATGTTCACGCCCGACACGACGACCTTCATGTCCTTCGGCAGTGCGCGGATGACGTCACCCGTCTTGCCCTTGTCCTTGCCGGACAGGACCACGACGGTGTCGCCCTTGCGGATCTTGGCGGCAGCCATGGTTACAGCACCTCCGGCGCAAGGCTGATGATCTTCATATGCTTTCTCGCGCGAAGCTCACGAACGACCGGCCCGAAGATGCGGGTGCCGATCGGCTCCTCGTTCTTGTTGACCAGCACCGCGGCATTGCTGTCGAAGCGGATGACCGAGCCGTCAGGACGGCGAATGTCCTTGGCGGTGCGAACGATCACCGCACGGTGAACGTCGCCCTTCTTGACGCGGCCGCGCGGTGCCGCTTCCTTGACGCTGACGACGATGATGTCGCCGACGCCCGCAGTACGGCGCTTGGATCCGCCAAGCACCTTGATGCACTGCACGCGCTTGGCGCCGCTATTGTCGGCAACCTCCAGGTTGGACTGCATCTGGATCATGGCTTGAGCCTTCTACCCTCTAAAATCTTCACGCGTCGGCGGTCGCGGGCGTTTCGCCCTTAGCCTGCTTGACCGTTCCCGGCTTGACGCCGCGGGCCATTGCCGGCTCGGCTGAAGCACCGTCGACGATGTCGACTGCCTCGGCACGCGCCGCACTGACCCGGTCAACGACCGTCCAGCTCTTAAGCTTCGACACTGGCGCGCACTCCTCGATGCGCACCTGCTCGCCCAGGCGATAGGCGTTGCCCTCGTCATGAGCATGGTACTTCTTCGACAGCCGGATGATCTTGCCATACAGCGGGTGCTTCACCCGCCGCTCGACACGGACCACGATGGTCTTGTCACCCTTGTCGGACACCACGGTGCCGGTGAGGACGCGCTTGGGCATCTTGAATAGTCTCCTCAGCCCTGCGCCTGGGCGCGCGAGCGGTCATTCTGAAGCGTCTTGATGCGCGCGATCGTGCGGCGCACCACGCGGACCCGGCTCGGCTTCTCGAGCTGGTTGGTCGCCGACTGGAAGCGCAGGTTGAACTGCTCGCGCTTGAGCTCGAGCATCTGCTCCTGCAGCTGGTCGTCGGTCTTGACCTTGAGATCGTCAATCGCAGCCACGTTACTTGTCCTCCTCGACCAGGCTCTCACCCAGCCGGGCGACAACCTTGACCCTGATCGGCAACTTCTCGGCCGCACGTTCAAATGCGACCTTGGCGAGCGGTCCGGGAACCCCGTCGAGTTCGAACAGGATGCGGCCGGGCTTGACCCGTGCAACCCAGAACTCGGGGCTACCCTTGCCCGAACCCATGCGGACTTCGGCGGGCTTGGAGCTGACCGGGACGTCCGGGAAAATGCGGATCCACAACCGCCCGGCGCGCTTGATGTGACGCGTGATCGCGCGGCGAGCCGCCTCGATCTGGCGAGCGGTGATCCGCTCCGGCTCCATGGCTTTCAGGCCATAGGCGCCGAAGTTGAGCTCGGTCCCACCCTTGGCATTGCCATGGATGCGGCCCTTGAAGGCCTTGCGGAACTTGGTGCGCTTGGGTTGCAGCATCGGTGTTTCCTTTGAGCCTTAGCGGCCGCGGTCTTCGCGGGCCGGGCGAACGCCGGACGTCTGGGCGTCCATCATCAGCCGGTCCTGGGCGAGCGGGTCGTGACCCAGGATCTCACCCTTGAAGACCCAAACCTTGACACCGCACACGCCGTAAGCGGTGTGCGCCTGCGCCTCGGCATAATCGACATTGCCGCGCAGCGTGTGCAGCGGAACACGGCCCTCGCGGTACCATTCGGTCCGCGCGATTTCCGCTCCGCCGAGACGGCCGGCGCAGGTGATCCGGATGCCCTCGGCACCAAGCCGAAGCGCCGACTGGACCGCGCGCTTCATTGCGCGGCGGAACGCGATACGACGCTCGAGCTGGTCGGCAACGCCTTGCGCCACGAGCCGGGCATCGACCTCGGGCTTGCGGATCTCGACGATGTTGAGACTCACTTCCGAGCTGGTCATCTTGCCCAGCGTCTTCTTGAGCTTCTCGATGTCGCTGCCCTTCTTGCCGATGATCACGCCAGGGCGCGCGGCATAGATGGAGATGCGGCAGATCTTGGCGGGACGCTCGATCACCACCTTCGAGATCGCCGCCTGGGGCAGCGAGTCGATGATGTAGCGACGGATCTTGAGGTCCTCGAGCAGCAGCCGCCCGTAATCCTGGCCTTCCGCGAACCAGCGGCTGTCCCAGGTACGGTTGATCTGCAGGCGCAGCCCGACAGGAGAGGATTTCTGACCCATTATGCTTCTTCCTGCTCGCGCACGACGACGCGCAGACGGCTGAACGGCTTGACGATGCGCGCCGAACGGCCGCGGGCGCGGGTCGCGAAACGCTTCATCGAGATCGACTTGCCGACGCTGGCTTCCGCAACGATCAGCGCATCGACATCCAGGTTATGGTTGTTCTCGGCATTGGCCACCGCCGACGCGAGCACCTTGCGCACGTCGATTGCCATCGCCTTGGGCGAGAACTTGAGGATGCTGAGCGCCTGCTCGACCTTCTTGCCGCGGATCATCGTCGCGACCAGGTTAAGCTTGCGGGCCGAACCACGAATGGTGGTTCCGACCGCCAGCGCTTCCTTGTCGCCGACCTTGCGCGGGGAGACTTGCTTGCTCATCAGCGCTTGCCCTTCTTGTCGGCGGCGTGGCCGGGGAAGAAGCGGGTCGGAGCGAACTCGCCGAGCTTCATTCCAACCATGTCCTCATTGACCGACACCGGCACGAACTTGCGGCCGTTGTAGACGTTGAAGGTCAGGCCGACGAACTGCGGCAGGATCGTCGAACGGCGCGACCAGGTCTTGATCGGCGCGCGCTTGCTCGCCTCCTGTGCCGCTTCCGCCTTTTTCAGCAGCGAAAGCTCGACGAACGGGCCTTTCCAGATGGACCGGGCCATAGCTTAACCCTTCTTCTTCGCGTGACGCGACCGGATGATGAACTTGTCGGTCGACTTGTTGTGGCGGGTACGGGCACCCTTGGTCGGCTTGCCCCACGGCGTAACCGGGTGACGGCCGCCCGAGGTCCGGCCTTCACCACCGCCATGCGGATGGTCGACCGGGTTCTTGGCGACGCCGCGGGTAAGCGGACGACGACCCATCCAGCGGGTCCGGCCCGCCTTGGCCAGCGTCTGGTTGCCATTGTCGGGGTTCGACACTGCACCGACGCTCGCCATGCAGTCCGAACGCACGTAGCGCTGCTCGCCCGAATTGAGGCGCAGGATGACCATTCCGCGATCGCGGCCGACAACCTGCACATAGGTGCCGGCTGCGCGTGCGATCTGGCCACCCTTGCCGGGCTTGAGCTCGACATTGTGGACGATCGTGCCGACCGGCATCTGGCCGACTTCCATCGCATTGCCGGGCTTCACGTCGACCTTCTTACCGGCGACGACCTTATCGCCCGGAGCAAGCCGCTGCGGAGCGAGGATATAGGCCTGCTCGCCGCCCTCGTAGGTCACGAGCGCGATGAACGCCGAACGATTGGGATCATACTCGAGCCGCTCGACCGTCGCGGTCACGTCCCAGGTCCGGCGCTTGAAGTCGACGATGCGATACTTCTGCTTGTGACCGCCGGCGATCCCGCGCGAGGTCACATGGCCCTTGTTGTTGCGGCCACCGGTCTTGCGCTTGCCTTCGGTCAGCGCCTTGACCGGCTTGCCCTTCCACAGCGACGATTTGTCGACGAGGATGAGGCCGCGGCGTGCCGGCGATGTCGGCTTATATGCTTTGAGTGCCATCGTCCTAGATCCCGCTCGTGATGTCGATCATCTGACCCTCGGCAAGGGTCACGACCGCCTTCTTGAAGTCGGACCGCTGGTAGGGCTTGCCCTTCCAGCGCTTGCTCTTGCCCTTGGTGACCATCGTGTTGACGCCCGTCACGTTGACCTTGAACAGGGCCTCGACCGCTGCCTTGATCTCGGGCTTCGACGCGTCGCTCGCGACCTTGAACACGACCGCGTTGTGCTCCGACAGCATCGTCGATTTTTCGGTGATGTGCGGCGCAAGCACGATGTCGTAGTGCCGCGCTTCGGCCGCCGGGCGGTCGCGATTGGCAGTTGTGGCTTGCTTAGCCATTGAACCGGGCCTCCAGCTT
>JASLBJ010000256.1 GCA_030146725.1 Sphingomicrobium sp.
TGTTCGCAGGTGCGGCAATTTGGCCACCGCGGCCTGCTGCACGAAAGTGTCACACTTGCCACACAGATTTGTCATGCCCTCCACCTAGTCGCTTCCTCGAGTCCGAGAGGGGGCGTGTTCACTCGCGGCTCTGACTCGTCAGCTCGTTTTTATCAGCCGGCCTTGCGGAGCGGAGTGAACGTCCATGATTACGAAATCCACGCGTAAACTGTTGTTGTTAGGGGTTGCCGGACTTGCGCTGTCGGCCTGCGGCGGCGGTGCCGACGACGTGGCTTCACCGGGCGAAGGCGTGATCATCGTGCCGACTCCGAGCCCGTCGCCAACTCCGACCCCGACGCCGACTCCGGGGACGACTCCCGGCACTCCGGCGGCGAACTGCCCGACCGGGACCGCCGACGTCGGCACCATCGGCATCAACGGCGGCACCGCCGACGTCCGCCGCGTCTGCCAGGTGTCAGGCACGATCCTGGGATCGCTGCGGCTGCAGAACCTTCCGGGCACCATTTATTCGCTGTCGGGCAAGGTCCAGGTCGGCGTAGACCAGGGCGCCAATCCCAGTGCACCGAACCCGGGCGCCCAGTCGGGCGTCCTGACGATCGATGCGGGAGTCACCCTGTTCGGCGCGTCTGGGGCGGACTTCCTGCTCGTCAACCGCGGATCGCAGCTGATCGTCGACGGCAACGCGAGCAAGCCGGTGGTGATGACCAGCCGCAACAATGTGGTGGGCGAATCGACCGACGATTCGATCGGCCAGTGGGGCGGGCTGGTGATCCTCGGCCGCGCACCGATTGCCGACTGCGCCGAAGCCGGGGCGATCGGCGGCACCGTGCAGTGCCAGGCGCCGGTCGAAGGCACGTCGGGATCGATCTATGGCGGCGCGTCGCCGAACGACAGTTCGGGCCGCATCCAGTATCTCCAGGTGCGCTACCCGGGGTTCAAGGTCGACACCAACAACGAGCTTAACGGGATCACGTTGGGCGGCGTCGGGTCGGGCACGATCATGGACCATGTTCAGGTCCACAACAGCTCGGACGACGGGATCGAATGGTTCGGCGGGACGATCAACCAGAAGTACCTGGTGCTGACCGGCAACGACGACGATTCGCTCGATGCCGACTCGGGCTACAAGGGGGCGTCGCAGTTCGTGATCGTCACGCAGCGTGTCGGCGGCGGCGACAAGGTCATCGAGCTCGACTCGACCGACAAGCCGGTCGATGCGCTGCCCAGGACCGACTTCCTGCTGTCCAACTTCACCTTCGTGTCGAGCCGGGCGACCCCGTACATCCACCTGCGTGGCGGTGCCGACTCGGCGCTCTACAACGGCACGATGTCGGCGCCGGTCTGCCTCGACATCGATACGGCGGCGACGGTCCAGACGACGGGGACTGACGAGAAGGGCGTGCCACGGTTTGCTTCGGTCTACTTCGCCTGCGCGACGCCGTTCCTCGAGGACACCGACGTGACCGCGGCACAGATTGCGGCGATCTTCGCTGCGGGTCCGAACAACACCGCAAACGGCATTTCGACGCTGACGGGCCTGTTCATCAACGGCACGAACGAGAGTGGCGTGCCGTTCACCAGCCCCACGAGCCTGTCGCCGTTCTTCACCAACGTCAGCTATATCGGCGCCGTGCGCGACGCCAACGACACCTGGTGGCGGGGGTGGACCTGCGGCACGGCAGCGACCGAAATGAGCTGCCTGGCGATCCCGGCTGCGGGCTGATCCGCACGACGACCGAAACTGGGGAGCGGCGGCAGGATGCGGCTGCTCCCCGACATCCAAACGAAATCTCCCGGGGGCTCATGATGACCACTCTCACGAAGGCGGCCGCCTTTCTGCTGTCGACCGCGTTCATCGGCGCTCCCGCCGCATTCGCCCAGGCGGCGCCATCGGCGCCCGCGCCTTCGGCACCATCGTCGCCATCGGCCTCGACCGTCGGCGAGGCAGCCGATCCCGCTGCTGCCGATGATACTGCCGAAGCCGCGCAACCCGGCGCCGCCGATCCCGGAGCCGATGCACCGGTCGAGATTTCCGGCCCCGGCGCAGCGCCGGAAGCTGGCGAGGAGATCGTCGTCCGCGGCCGCCGGATCCCCAATCCGGTGCGCAACACGCCCGAGGTGGTCACCGTCCTCTCCGCGCAGGATATCGCGCGCACCGGCGAAGGCGACATCGCCGGAGCGCTGCAGCGGGTGACCGGACTGTCGGTCGTCGGCGGCCGCTTCGTCTATGTTCGGGGGCTTGGCGAGCGTTACTCGCTCGCGCTGCTCAACGGTGCGCCTTTGCCCTCGCCCGAGCCGCTTCGGCGCGTGGTGCCGCTCGACCTGTTTCCGACATCGATCGTCGCCTCGACCGTCGTGCAGAAGAGCTATTCGGTCAATTATCCGGGCGAGTTCGGCGGCGGCGTGATCAACATCACGACCCGCTCGGCGCCCGAGGAGGGCTTCCTCGACGTCGGCGCCGGGATCGGCGGGGACAGCATCACCACCGACAATCTCGGCTATACCTATTACGGCGGCGACTATGATTATTTCGGGTTCGACGACGGAACCCGCGGCATTCCCGACCAACTCGCAACCGCGTTCGGTGGCGGCAATCGAGTCGTCCAGGGTGCGAACTTCTCGCTGCGCGAAATCCAGGACATCACCGCCAGCCTGCAGAACGCCTCGACCTCGCTGATCCAGCGCAACCGCGCGATTCCGCTCAACTCCAGCTTCGACATCGCAGCGGGCGAGCGGTTCTCGCTCGGCGCGGTCGATGTCGGGGTGATCGCCGTCGGCGGCGTTTCGAACAGCTTTCGCACCCGCGGCGGCGTGCAGCAGGCGGGCACGCGTTCGGGCGCGCCGGGCTCGGACGACGAGGCGCTGTCGGCCAGTTCCGACTTCGACTTCCTCTCGACCCAGAACCGCTCGGTGGTCAATGCGATGGGCAGCGTGACGTTTGCGCTCGACCGCCACAAGTTGCGCTTCAACAATCTGTTCATCCGCGACACGCTCAAGGAAGCGCGGATCGGCAGCGGCAATAACTTCGACACCGTCAGTCCAAGCGCGATCCGCCCGGATGCGACGCTCAACACCGGCGCGACCAGCTGGTACGAGCGCGAGCTGTTCGACACCCAGTTCGTCGGTGAATTCCGCTTCGGCGAATTCGGGCTCGACGTGCGCGGAAGCTATGCCAAGACCAAGCGCGACGCTCCCTACGAGCGCAGCTACAGCTACGTGTTCAACGACGAGGTGGGCGACTACGTCAACAATCTTCGCTCGCCCGGGCAGAACGCGAACATCTCGTTCAGCACGCTCGACGACGAATTATGGTATGCCAGCGCGGATGCTTCGTACCGCTTCGACCTCGGCGTCCCACTGACGCTGTCGGCGGGCTATGCCTATACCGACAACGTCCGTTCGGCCGTTCGTCGCGACTTCGAATATTTCCCGAACGGAGCCCTTGGGCTCGGGGTCGCGCAGGAGCGGATCGACTATCTGCTCAGCGACTATAATGTCTACGTCTACGACATCCTGCTGCGCGAGACGACGGGCGGGCTCGGCTCGGCCGCCTATGACGCGGCGCTGCTGGTCAACGCCGGCTACGTCATGGGCGAGCTCAAGCCGTTCGACGGCGTGACGGTCAACCTCGGTGTACGCTACGAGGATGGACGCCAGTCGGTCACGCCCGGAACCCTGTTCGGCGAGCAAGCGGCGGCGCAGAGCCGGCTCGACAACAGCTATCTGCTGCCCGCTGGAACGATCACCTGGAACTTCGCTCAGGACATGCAGCTGCGCCTTGCAGCGTCGCGGACGATCGCCCGGCCGCAGTTCCGCGAGCTTGCGCCGCAGCCCTATCGCGACACCGAATCGCAGCGCACGTTTTTCGGCAATCAGTTCCTGACCGACAGCGAGCTGACCAACTTCGACGCGCGCTACGAATATTACTGGGGGCGCGACCAGATCCTGTCGCTTGGCGGATTCTACAAGGACATCGACCGGCCGATCGAGGCGACCGCGGTCAATCTCGGAAGCTCGCTGGTGACCAGCTTCGCCAATGCGCCGCGAGCGGTGCTCTACGGTGCCGAGGTCGAGATGCGGAGGTATTTCCCGCTCGCCGACTCGGTCGGCGGCAGTTTCTTCGGATCCCGCCGGATCGCGCTCATCGGCAATTACACCTACAGCGATTCGGAAGTGAAGATCCGCGAGGGCGACACCACGATCAGCTTCACCAGCCAGCCCAACGTGAT
>JASLBJ010000275.1 GCA_030146725.1 Sphingomicrobium sp.
CGAGCTCCATGCCGAGGCCAGCCGGGTGGTCGAAGCGGGCGGTCACGCACTTGCCGCCGAGGCCGCTCATGCCGAGGAACTGACCGCGCTCGCCGTTGCAGCAGCGCCTGCGATCACCGCCACTGCGGAGGCAATCGCCCGCATCGACGTCGCCGCCTCGCATGCTGCGCGCGCCGTCGAGGGCAGCTGGGTGCGCCCCGAACTCACCGATCAGTCGTGCCTCGAGATCGACGGCGGCCGCCATCCGGTGGTCGAAAGCGCCCTGTCCGGCTCGGGCGAGCGGTTCGTCGCCAACGACCTCGCGCTCGGGCCCGCCGACCGATTGTGGCTTATCACCGGCCCCAACATGGGCGGCAAGTCGACCTTCCTGCGTGCCGCCGCACTGATTGCGGTGCTCGCCCAGTCCGGAAGCTTCGTGCCCGCCGCGCGCGCCAGGCTCGGCCTCGTCGACCGCCTGTTCAGCAGGGTCGGCGCGTCCGACAATCTCGCGCGCGGCCGCTCGACCTTCATGGTCGAGATGGTCGAGACCGCCGCCATCCTGTCGCAGGCGACGCCGCGCAGCCTCGTCATCCTCGACGAGATCGGCCGCGGCACCTCGACCTACGACGGGCTCGCGATCGCCTGGGCGGTGGTCGAGGCGATGCACGACCAGCTCAAATGCCGGACCCTGTTCGCGACCCATTATCACGAGCTGACGCGGCTGGCGGGGCGGCTCGACGGCCTGTCGCTCCACCATGTCCGGGCGCGCGAGTGGAAGGGCGATCTGGTGCTGCTGCACGAGGTCGCAGGCGGCGGCGCCGACCGCAGTTACGGGATCGCCGTCGCCAAGCTCGCCGGACTGCCGCCCGCCGTCGTCGCGCGCGCCAGGTCGGTGCTGGCCAAGCTCGAGGCGGGCGGCGACGCCACTGGCGGGATCGCCGCGGGTCTCGACGACCTGCCGCTGTTCGCCGCCGCGGCCGCTCCCGAACCGGCGCCCGACCCGCTCGAGACCGCCTTGGCCGAGCTCGATCCCGACCGACTGACCCCGCGCGAGGCGCTCGACGCGCTTTACGCGCTCAAGCGGCTCGCCGCGCAGGACGCCCGATGAACGTCGCCGACCAGCGCGCGATCATCGATCGCCGAAGCCTCGCCGACCGCATCGCGGCCAGCCCATCCGATGCCACCGCCCTCCTTCGGGAGGCGCTTGCCGCCGGCCGTACCGAGATCAGCCGGCGCCTCACTGCCGAGCCGGCGCGCGGCCGTGCCGCGGCGCGTGCGACCGCCTTCCTCCACGACCAGATCATCCGCCTCGCTCACGACCATGTGACTGCGGGCGCTCCGCAACCGCTGGCGATCGTTGGCCTCGGCGGAACCGGGCGCGGCGAAATGGCGCCCTTCAGCGACCTCGACCTGATGTTCCTGACGGCTGCCAGGCCGACTCCGGAGATCCAGGCGGCGACCGAGGCGATCCTCCACCTGCTGTGGGACCTCAAGCTCAAGGTCGGCCATTCGCTGCGCTCGACGCCCGACCTGCTGACACTGGCGAAGACCGACATGACGGTGCGCACCGCCTTCCTCGAGGCGCGGCTGGTGTGGGGCGAGGATGCCTTGTTCGACGGCGCGATGGTTCGCTTCCGCAAGCAGGTGGTGACCGGAACCGCCGCCGAGTTCGTCGCCGCCAAGCTCGCCGAGCGCGACGCACGCCACCTGCGCATGGGTGACAGCCGCTATGTCGTCGAACCCAACGTCAAGGAGGGCAAGGGGTCCTTACGCGACCTCCACACGCTCTACTGGATCGGCAAATATGTCCACGGCGTCGCCCGTCCGGCCGAGCTCGTCGCGGCCGGCCTGTTCTCGGCCGAGGAGTACCGCCGTTTCGAACGCGCCGAGCGCTTCTTCTGGGCGGTGCGCTGCCACTTGCATTTGTCCGCCGGCCGCGCCGAGGAACGGCTCGGGTTCGACCATCAGCGGCACATCGCCGACGTCATGCACTATGCCGACCGGCCCGGAAAATCCGCCGTCGAGCGGTTCATGCATTTCTACTTTCTCAACGCCAAGGCGGTCGGCGATCTCACCGGCCTGTTCCTCGCGCAGCTCGACGAGCAGCTTGGCAAGTCGGGGTTCCGGTTCGTACTCCCAACGCTGCGAAGACGCCCCAGGCGGCTCGCCGGCTTCACGCTCGACCGCGGACGACTATCGATCCCGAGCGACAGCTTTCTTGCCGAGCAGCCGGTGCGGCTCGTCGAGCTGTTCGCGCTCGCGGCGCGCGAAGGGCTGGAGATCCACCCTCAGGCGATGCGCGCGGCGAGCCGGGAGGCGCGGCTGATCGATGCAGCGGTCCGCACCGACCCGGCTGCCAACGCCTTTTTCCTCGAAGTGCTGACCAACGTGCGCGCGCCCGACACGGTCCTGCGATGGATGAACGAGGCCGAGGTGTTCGGCCGCTTCATGCCCGAGTTCGGCCGCGTGGTCGCGCAGATGCAGTTCGACATGTACCACCACTACACGGTCGACGAGCATTCGATCCGGGCGATCGGGCTCCTCGCCGCGATCGAGCGCGGCGACCTCGCCAAGGACCATCCGCTGTCGAGCGCGATCTTTCGCCAGATTGCATCCCGGCGGGTACTCTACGTCGCAGTGCTGCTGCACGACATCGCCAAGGGCCGCGGCGGCGACCATAGCGAGCTTGGCGCCGAGATTGCGCTCAAGCTGTGCCCGCAACTCGGCCTCGATCCGGCCGAGACCGAAACCGTCGCGTGGCTGGTCCGCCATCACCTGTTGATGAGCGCAACCGCGTTCAAGCGCGACCTAGCCGATCCCAAGACGATCGAGGATTTCGTTCGAAAGGTGCAGAGCCCCGAACGGTTGCGGCTGCTGCTGATCCTCACGGTGGTCGACATCCGCGCGGTCGGCCCCGGCGTGTGGAACGACTGGAAGCGCTCGCTGCTGACAACGCTGTTCGAGGCCGCCGAGGAGCGCTTGCGACTGGGCCACAAGGAGCGCGGCCGCGCCGAGGTCGTCGCCGCCCGGCAGCAGGACCTGGCGCAACGGCTCGGCTGGAGCGACGCCGCAGCCCTGACCCATGCGCGCCGGCTGCCAGACAGCTACTGGCTTGCCGAAACGCCCGAATGGCAGGCCGCCAATGCACTGCAGATCGCGGCCACCATAGCTGAGCAGCCAAGCGTCGTCGCCGACCATGACGAGGACAGCGGCTTCACCCGCGTGACCGTTTTCGCGTCCGATCGCGAAGGGCTGTTCTTCCGCGTCTGTGCGGGGCTCGCCAATGCCGGCGCAAGCATCATCGATGCGCGTATCCACACCACCCGCGACGGCATGGCGCTCGACAATCTGCTCGTCCAGGACGCGCAGGGCCGCGCCTATGCCGACCGGCGCCTGCGCGCACGGCTGGTCGCGTCAGTCGAAGCCGCACTCGCCAGCGACGAACCGGTCATCGCCGCGCCGCCTCAACGCGCGCTTGCCCGGCGCGCCGCGTTCGAGGTCGCGCCCTCGGTGGTGATCGCGGACAAGGCCTCGACCCGAACCACGGTGGTCGAGGTCAACGCCCGCGACCGGCCGGCGCTGCTCGCGCGGCTCGCGGGCGCGATTCACGACTGCGGTCAGCGGGTCCATTCGGCGCATATCGCGACCTATGGCGAGCGTGCCGTCGACGTCTTCTATCTGACCACGCCCGCGGGACGGAAGCTGGGAGAGCCCGACATCGCCTGCCTGCGAACGGCGCTGCTCGACGCCGCCAGCGAAGGCGCCGAGGCGAGGGCGGCGTAACGCACAGTCACCCCGGCCTGCAGCCGGACCCGCCTTGTTCTACAGCGCCGTGCAGAGCCGAGGACGGGCCACGCGCAGCCGGGAATGGCGGGCCCCGGTCACGTCCGGGGTGACGAGTGCCTTACCCGCGCTCGGGCTCGGGCGGCGGCGGAGGCGGCGGCGGCGGCGGCAGCGGGCAGCTGTCGGTCGCCAGGATCACGCTCCCGTCGGGGCAGGTCTGTGTCGCGGGCGGCGGCGGAGGCGGCGGCGGCGGGGCGACATAGGCCTCGACGGGAGCAGCGCGCCCTGGCGCGAACTTGGCGCGCAGGGTCAGGCCGTACATCCGCGGCTCGCCGAGGAAGCCTCCAAACAGCTGGGTCGAGCGGGGGTAGAAACCCGCGTCGACGCCGCGGATGGTACCCGATCCCTGGAGCGGGGAGTCGAAGCCGACCTGGATGAACTTCTCGTTGAGGACGTTCTGGCCCCAGAACTCCAGACCCCACGACCGATCCGCGCCGCCGATGCCAATGCGGGCATTGACCACGGTGAAGCCCTTCTGGATCTTCTCGAGGTCGAGGTCGGAACCGGTGTTGATCCGCGACTGGTGCCGGAAATCGGCATAGAGCAGCCCGCGAAGGGCGCCGATGCGCGGCGTGAACGCGGCCGAGCCGGTCAGCGACAAGGCCGAGCTGTTCGACACACGCCGGCCCGGAAGCTGGAACAGGGCGTTGGTCAGCGCGCGTCCGCCGGCACCGACCAGATTGTTGCGGTAACGGGTGTCGGCAAGCGTCAGGCCGCCGTTGAGCGACACGTCGGTCATCGGGCGGGTGAAGACTTCCACCTCGATGCCGCGGCTGCGCACGCCGGGCCGGAGCTTGCCATCGCACACGCCGGTGAACGGGCTGTTGTCCTCGTCGCCGCCGGCAAGATCGTCCGAGCAGCTGTTGACGTTCTCGACGACGAAATTGAGGCCGTTGAACGTGTTCAGCTGGAAGTTCTCGAACGACTGGTGGAACAGGGCCACGTTGATGTCGAGGCCGGCGCCGTTGAACTTGCCGCCGAGCTCGAACGCGTCGTTGGTCTCTTCCTCGAACTGCAGGTCGGCGCCCGAAGCGATCCGGCCCGCGCAATTGAGCTGGGTCGCGGAAACGCAGATCGAACCATTGCCCGAGATCGCTGCAGCGCCTGCCGGCGGCAGCGTCGTGTTCGAGCGGAACAGCGCCGAACGGTCGAGGTTGAAGCCGCCGGCCTTGTAGCCGCGCGAATAGCTGGCGTAGGTCAGCAGTTGCGGAGTCGGCTTGAAGCTGAGCACCACGGTGCCGGAGAGCTTGCCCTCCTTGCGCGAGTCCTCGATGTCGAGCGAGCCGCCCGGCGCACTCGGGGTGACGCACGGGATCTGCTGCAATGCCGCCAGTGCGCTGTTCGAGAACAGGGTGCACAAAGTGTTGTCGTCGTTGAGGTCGGCGTTGAGCCGCTTGCGCTCGCGGGTGTAGCGCGCGCCGACGGTCAGGTTGAGGTCCTGGGCGATCTCGAAGATATTGTGCGTGAACATCGCGAAATTGGTGCTGTTCTGGCGGTAGCTGTCCTCGACCCCGCGATCGTTGAACGTCAGCCCCGGCACGCCGTTGGCAGTAGCCAGGTTGAGGAAACCGCTGTTGCCGAAGACCGGCGCGGCGAACGCGCCGAGCCGGCTGAAGGCGGCGAACACCGGCTGTTGCGCGGCCGGGAATAACGGCAGCACGGCCGGGGCGACCAGCGGATTGAAGCAGGTCGCGGTGTCCGGACGGACGAGGAGGTTGCCCGCCTGGATCGCCGCCGGAATGCCGGTCGCGATCAGCCCCTGCGCGAAGTTGAGCGCCACCAGGCAGTTGCTCAGTCGACCATAGTCGGCGCCATAGGACAAATTGTCGTCGACGCGCAGGTTTTCCTTGGCGAAGTAGCCGCCGACCAGCCAGTCGAGTCGCCCGCCGAGGGATTCGCCCTGCAGCCGCACTTCCTGCGTAAAGGTCTTGAAGCGGTTGAACGCGCTGCCGTCATCGTCGCGGTAGAGGATGTCGAGATTGTTGAAGTCGGCATCCTGGCCGCGAATGTAATTATTGTAG
>JASLBJ010000315.1 GCA_030146725.1 Sphingomicrobium sp.
CCCCACTTACCGGTCGCTTCGGGAGGAAGCCTGATCGGCGTGTCTCAAATGGAGGTTCGCATGATCCCGACAAGCCAGATCCTCGTCCTCAGCCAGCCGGAGTTCGTCCGGCGGCAGGTCAGGAATGTGCTGACCGGCAAGCCGGTTACAATGTGGAAACGGGGGGCGGCGGAATGACCGTCGTCCCTTTTTCCTGTGCCCAATGGTCGTCGGGAGAGGGTTTTCTTTCCGGGCTGGAGGCGGCTAGACGCAGCGCATGGCATTAGCACTTATCGGCATCCTCGACATGCTGCTCCAGATCGTCGTGTGGGTGATCATCGGTCAGGTGATCCTCAGCTGGCTGTTCGCGTTCAACGTGCTCAACAGCAATTCGGGCGGGCTTCGGGCGTTCGTCGAGACGCTCGACCGGCTGACCCAGCCCCTGTTCCGGCCGATCCGCAAACTGTTGCCCGACTTCGGCGGGATCGATTTCTCGCCGCTGGTGGTGCTGATCCTGGTCCAGATCCTGCGCAAGCTGCTTGCCGGGCTGGCGATGGAAGTCAGTTACGCTTGATCCAGTGGTGGGCTTGATCGAGTGGGGGGCATGATCGAGTGGCGGGCATGACTGGGCGGCGGATCGACGGCAAGGCTGCGGCCGCCGCGGTCCGGGCGAGGGTGGCAGGCGCGGCGGCCAGGTTCGCGCAGGCGGCCGGACGGGCTCCGGGGCTGGCGACGGTGCTGGTCGGCGAGGATCCGGCGAGCGCGGTCTATGTCCGGTCGAAGGGCAAGGCGGTTGCCGAAGCGGGGATGGCGGGGTTCGCGCACCATCTGCCGGCCGAGCTGAGCGAGGGTGAGCTGCTGGAGCTGGTTCGGTTGCTCAATGCCGACGAGGCGGTGGACGGGATTTTGGTGCAGCTGCCGCTGCCGGGGCAGATCGATGCGGCGCGGGTGATTGCGGCGATCGATCCGGCCAAGGATGTCGACGGGTTTCATGCGATCAATGCGGGGTTGCTTGCAACCGGGGGTGACGCGCTGGTGCCGTGTACGCCGTTGGGATGCCTGCATCTGCTGAAGGCCGAGCTGGGAAGCCTGGCGGGGCTCGATGCGGTGGTGATCGGCAGATCGAACATCGTCGGCAAGCCGATGGCGATGCTGCTGCTTGGCGAGAGCGCGACGGTGACGGTGGCGCATTCGCGGACTCGGGATCTAGCGGAGGTGGTGCGACGGGCGGATATCGTCGTTGCCGCGGTCGGGCGGGCGGAAATGGTCCGGGGTGAGTGGATCAAGCCGGGGGCTGTGGTGATCGACGTCGGGATCAACCGGGTGGCGCGTGCGGACGGGACATCGCGGCTGGTCGGGGATGTGGCGTTCGACGAGGCGGTGGAGGTTGCGGGCGCGATCACTCCGGTGCCTGGTGGGGTCGGGCCGATGACGATCGCGATGCTGCTGCGGAACACGCTGGTCGCGGCGCATCGGCGGGCCGGTTTGGCTGCACCGGAAGGATTATGAGCGGGGCGATGCTCGAGCTGTTCGGGTCGGCGCTGGTGACGTTCCTGCTGATCATCGATCCGCCGGGCTGCGCGCCGATATTCGCCGGGCTGACGCGAGGGACTCCGGAGGCGCATCGGCGGGCGATGGCGGTGCGCTCGGGGCTGATTGCGCTGGCGATATTGATGTTCTTCGCCTTGCTCGGGCGGCCGATGCTCAGCGCGCTGGGGATCAACCTGGCGAGCTTTCGCATTGCGGGCGGAGTGATGCTGTTCATGATCGCGCTCGACATGGTGTTCGAGCGGCGCACGGCGCGGCGCGAGGAGCGCGCGCAGTCGCTTGAAGGAACACCGGAAGCGGAGGACATTTCGGTATTCCCGATGGCGATGCCGATGATTGCGGGGCCGGGGTCGATTGCCAGCGTGATGCTGTGGGTGTCGCGGGCCGATGGACCGGGCGAGGTTACGGTGGTGCTCGGGGCGATGACGGTCGTCATCCTGATCACGATCCTGGCGCTGCTTGCCGCGGGGCCTTTGATGCGGATGATCGGCGAGCGGATCGAGGCGACGATCACGCGAATTTTGGGGGTGATCCTGGCAGCGCTTGCGGCGCAGTTCATTGTCGACGGCTTACGCGAGAGCTTTCCGATGCTGGGGTAGGGTCGTTGTTTGTTCAAGGCGGCGGCGCCGTTCTTACAAATCAAACAATCATCGGGTTACGCGCCACATTCGGAAGGGCGAGTCCTTGGGCAGTTCGACCGGAGTGAGCCAGGCGGGGATCTTGCCGGCTTCGAGCTGGGCGTAGAAGCCATTAGGCGTTTCGCTCATGAAGATCGTGCTTGCCGGGCCGTTGGGACAGGTCAGCAGATAGTCCGAATCATATTTGGCGAGAATTGCGCGCGCCTGTTCGGCGCTTCCGCGAAAAGCGTTCTCGGCGTCGACGATGAGTTCGTCGTTGCGATGGTAGGGGCCGATCAGCGTGCTGTGGTGGGTGACCGCGATCAGCCGCGGTGCAAGGTCGAGGATCGTGAACACCATTCCGCGCGGCTGCCGGGCAACCGGGCGCAGGGCGGCAAGCGTCGGACACAGGCGGCTGGCCTTGCCCACGGCCCGGTCGCGCGCGGTCTGCTTCTTGGGCGCCACATAGCCCATCGCGAGCGGAACCGCGCCGCCGAGACCGACGACCGCGACCACCGCAAGGCCGATCGTCCGGACGAGCATGTTGGCAGATTGCACCGCCCAGCGCCCGACGATCCACACCAGCGCGGCAGCTCCCGCCGCGCCGAACATCTGCGCCGCCGGTCCGGTCCGGGTCTGCCACATCAGCAGCGCAATGGCGACGATCGCGGGCGCCGTCACGCCGAGCGTTCGTGCCAGGAGCATCCGGTCGGCGCGGTTGCGCCAGGCCAGCAATCCCCAGCCAACCAGGCCGGTGAGCGGCAGCGCCAGGGTGAGCGTCGCGGTCCGCCAGCCGTGCCGGTAGAGCGGCCGCGCCTCGCGCACATGGCTGAGCCACAAGCGGTTGGCCTCATCCGAAATGCCTTCGAGGCGGGTCAGACAGTGCGGCCAGGCGAGAGCATGGAAGGCGGCGACGAGCATGCCTGCGCCGGCGGCAAGCAGGAGGCGCCGCTTCCAGTCGCCTGGCGAGAGCAAGGCGAGGCCGAACAGCAAGGCCCCGCCAAGCAGCGCATCCGATAGCCACACCGGGGACAGCGCGTCGCACACCGCCTGGCGATTGGCGTAGGAGGCGAACAGCAGGAAACCAAGTGCGGTGCCGCCGGACAAAGCGCCGGCGTAGGCTGCCAGCCGCCTTCGCTCCGCCGCATCGATTACCCAGAACAGCACGGTCGCGGTCCCGGCAAGCGCCAGATAGATCAGCATCTCGAGGCCGATCGACAGCGAGCCTGCGGTGGCGATGCCGAGCGTCGCGCCGCCGCGCGCACGCTTCGGATCGACTAGTCCCGAGATGCCGAGCATCAGCAGCGCGAGCTGCCAGCCATGATGGTCGATGCGCAATGGCATGAACATGCCGTTGGTCGAGCCCGCATAGAACAAGGCGAGGAACGCCAGCCAGAAGGCGCGCGGATCGACCAGCCGGCGAACGGTCAGGGCAAGCCCGAACAGCATCAGGACGTGCGGCAGGAGCGGGGCGATCGCGACCGCCCAGCGCTCGGCCTCGGCGCCGCCGACGAACGGGCGAAGGCCGAGGATCAGCCCGGCGAGCGGCAGGTCGACTAAGCGCGACCAGTGGATGTCGGCACCATAGGGCGGGTTGAAGCGGTACTGGCGAAGATCGTACCAGTCCTGCCCGGCAAGCAGTGCGCGGACCTGCGCCATCCGCAGATTGTCGTCGGTGTCGCCGAGCGCGAACCACTGGATTCCCCATTGGCGGTTGAGGTAAAACCAGCCGCAGAACAGCAGCCAGGTGAGGATCGTCGCCGCGATCCAGTGGCGGCCGAGCCAGTCGAGCGCCGGCCCCAGGTTCCACTCTTCCTTGCGCTCGTTCATGTTTCGCGCTCTAGCCGCCTGACCTCAAAGGGCAAGCAGCGGGCCGGGCGGATGGGTTTGACAGACAGACTGCAGCTCGCCGGCGAGCATCGCGCGGTCACGCTCCAGGCGGTTCGCTATGCGGTCACCGGGCTGATCATCACCCTGGCATTCTCGATCTGCTACTGGGCGGTCGCCGAGCTTCTGCACGTCGACCCGATGCTGTCGCTTGCACTGGTGTTCGTAGTGTTCACCGGCATCAGTTTCTTCGTGCATGGGGAAATCAGCTTCAAGGGCCATGGCAGCCGCGACCGCAATCACGTGCGGATGATCCGCTTCCTCGGCGTCAACCTGATCGGCTTCGCGCTCAATCAACTGTTCGTCTGGGTGCTGGTCAAGCAGCTTGGTGGCGAGACCTGGTGGCCCATGATACCGTTCGTCCTGGTGACCCCGTTGCTGACCTTCACGCTGCACCGCCGTTGGGTATTCGGATGAGCATCGTGCTGTCGATCGTCGTTCCCGTGAAGGACGAGGAGGAGGCGGTCGGCGCCTTTGTCGAGCGCGTGTCCGCGGCGCTCGAGGCGGCGCACGATCCCGCGGCGCAGTCGTTCGAGATCCTGTTCGTCGACGACGGCAGCAGCGACGCGACGCTTGCCCGGGTGCGCGAGCTGCACCGCCAGGACCCCCGCGTGAAGGCGGTCTCGCTGTCGCGCAACTTCGGCAAGGAGGCGGCGCTTTCGGCCGGGCTCGACTTTGCCCTTGGCGATGCCGTGATCCCACTCGACGTCGACCTTCAGGACCCTCCCGAGGTGCTCGGCGAGATGATCGCCAAGTGGCGCGAGGGGTTCGACATCGTCTATGGCGTGCGCACCAACCGCGCGAGCGACAGCCTGCCCAAGCGGCTGACCGCCGACCTCTATTACCGCGCGCACAATTGGCTCAGCAACGACAAGATTCCCGAACATGCCGGCGACTTCCGGCTGCTCGACCGGCGCGTGGTCGACGTCATCCGCGCGATGCCCGAGCGGACCCGCTTCATGAAGGGGCTGTTCGCCTGGGCCGGGTTTCGTGCAGCGTCGGTCACCTATCGCCGGGCACCGCGCGAGGTCGGCACGTCCAAGTTCAATTACTGGAAGCTGTGGACCTTTGCGATCGACGGGATCACCTCGGCTTCGACCGTGCCGTTGCGCGTGTGGAGCTACCTTGGCGCAGGCGTCGCGCTGATCGCGATCCTCTACGCGGGGCTGATCGCCGTGCGGACGCTGCTGTGGGGCGTTCAGGTGCCTGGCTATGCGTCGATGATGGTCGCAGTGCTGTTCCTGGGCGGGCTGCAATTGCTGTCGCTCGGGGTGCTCGGCGAATATGTCGGACGGATCCTGGTCGAGACCAAGGGTCGGCCGCTCTACGTGGTGCGCGACAGGATCGGGGTCGAGCCGGTGAGGGACCTGAACTGATGGACCCGCATATTTACCAGCGGATGGCGGACACCGACCAGCATCACTGGTGGTTCGTCGCGCGGCGCAAGATCCTTGCTGCACTGATCGAGCGGGCGGTGCGGCCGCCAGCCGGAGCACGGATCCTCGAGCTCGGCTGCGGGACGGGGCACAATCTGGCGATGCTTGGCCGGTTCGGCCATGTCGAGGCATCGGAGCTCGAGCCTGCTGCGCGGGCGCTTGCCGAAACGCGGCTCGGGCGGCCGGTCGCAAGTGCGGCGCTGCCCGATCTGTCGATGTACGAGGCGGGCTCGTTCGATCTCGTCGCGCTGCTCGACGTGCTCGAACATGTCGAGGACGATTCGGCGGCGCTGGCGTCGATCGCCACTCGGATGAAGCCGGGCGGCAAGCTGATCGTGACCGTTCCGGCGAACCGCTGGATGTGGAGCGCGCATGACTCGGCGCACCACCATCACCGCCGCTATTCGAAGGCCGGCCTGGCCAAGGTGATGCGGGAAGCGGGATTCGAGATCAGCCTGCTGTCGCACTTCAACAGCCTGCTGTTTCCGCCGATTGCCGCCGCCCGGCTCGTCGGCAAGCTGACGGCAAGGGAAAGCGCCGACGATTCGATTCCGGCGCGGCCGGTCAACCTGGTCCTGCAGTCGGTGTTCGGGCTCGAGGCGGGGCTGATCGGGCGGGTTCCGCTTCCGTTTGGAGTGTCGCTGGTGGCGATCGTCCGCCGGCCGGGCTGAGCCGGTAGAGGCTGGAGCCGGGACCGCTCCACACCAGCTGCGAGGGCGGCAGTTGCGCCGGATCGTAGGCCTCGGTGTCGATCACCCAGAGGAAATCGAACGCTTTGGCGGGCATTGCGGCAAGCGCGTGGTCGATGTTCCACAGCCTTTTGCCGGGGCAGCGGCGGTTGCCGACGATCTCCGACGGGTCCGCGGCGAAGCGGCCGGGCGCGCGGTAGCGGAGCCCCATCAGGTTGATCTCGTCGGACAGCCACTGGTCGTTGGAGAAGCCGTGGCGGCGAACGATGACCATCGCACCGAGGTGCGAGTTGCGCGGAAGTCGCCAGCGGTCGCGGCAGCCGTCGCCGACGAGGCTGAGGACGCGTGCGCCCATCGGCACATGGGCAAGGGCGGCGAGTTTCGCGCGCTGGTCGGCGGCTGCGATCCCGAGGCTGATCGTGGTGCCTGCGATCCGGATCAGGAAGAAGGTCAGGCCGACGGCTGCGAGGATCGCTGCGAAACGCCGCGTGGGCTGCTCGCGGAAGCGGATCGCGAGCAGCATTACCGCAATCACATAGGGGATCAGGCGCATGTCGGCATAAGCCGAGCTGAACACCATGAATGGCAGGAGCAGGAAGCCGGCGAGCAGCACCAGCGCCGAAAACGCGAGGTTGCGCGAGAATTCGAAGCCTTTGCGCCGCGCTGCTTCGATGATCACGGCAAGCGCCACGACCACGGTCCCGACGTCGAACCATTTGACCCGGTCGCGCACCGCTCCGAGCACCCACTGGCGCTTCAGGTCCATGTAGAACCAATAGTCGGTGGTCCCGCTGCTTGCGCCGGTGCGCCAGGCGAGCATGAAGAACAATGGCAG
>JASLBJ010000317.1 GCA_030146725.1 Sphingomicrobium sp.
CGGTTGATCACCTATGGCGTGCAGGTCCCCCCGTTCGCGGGCCTCTACATGAAGGCGGTGCTCGGCCACCCCAATGTCGCCGAATGGATCGACCAGGCGCAGGACGAGCCGTGGGTAATCGAGCAGTACGAAGCCGCCTGAGCTCCACTCAGTACGGCGTGCCGTCCTTGTGGATGAAGCGGCTGTCGGCGGTAAACAGCATGTCGATGTCGGAATAGCCGCCGCCAGTGTTTTCGCCGCCGCCGACGACCACGAACCGGCACGGGAACGCGCTTTCGTTGATCAGATGATGGCCGTTGGTGCTCCCCTTGGGCCACGCCGCCATATCACCCGACCGCAAGACCGTTCGCCCGTCGTCCTCGACCAGCACCGCCTCCCCCTCGATCATCACCAGGAACTCGTCCTCGCCATCGTGCCAGTGGCGCTGACTCGACCAGGCACCGGGATCCAGCGTCACCTCGCTGACCCCGAACGCGCTAAGCCCCGTGGCGATGGCCACCCGCCGCTGGTGCCGCCCGGCCACGTCCCGATCGAACGGCGGTGGATAGCCGGTCCGACTGAACTGCTCGATGCTGGCAAGGTCGACCTTGGGCATGTGTCCCTCCTTTGCTAGGCGGCGATGATGACGATCGACCCCATCGCGCTTGCGTCCGCCCTGATCAACTGTCCGAGCGTGACGCCTGCTAGCGGCGAGGTGTTCGACGTGCTCGAAGCCGCGCTCGCACCAATCGGCTTCACCGTCCACCGCTTCGTGCTTGGGCATGCCCCCGACGGCCCGACCGAGAACATGGTCGCAATCCGCGGAACCGGCGGACCGCACGTCGGCTTCGCCGGCCACCTCGACGTGGTCCCGCCGGGCGAGGGCTGGAGCGGCGACCCGTTCGCCGCGCGGATCGTTGACGGGCGGCTGATCGGCCGCGGCGCTAACGACATGAAGAGCGCCATTGCCGCCTTCGTCGCTGCTGTCTCGGCCGCCGATCCGCAAAGCGGCACCGTCTCGCTGCTGATCACCGGCGACGAGGAGGGCTATGCGACCTTCGGCACCCCGCGCATCATCGACTGGCTCAACGAACGCCGCATTCGCCCCGACATGATCCTGATCGGCGAACCCACGTCCGACGTGACGCTCGGCGACACGGTCAAGATCGGCCGCCGCGGCTCAGTCAACATGGTCATCGAGGTGCCCGGCACCCAGGGCCATGTCGCCTACCCGCATCGCGCTGTGAACCCAGTCGCGCCGCTCGCCCGCATCGTCGCTGCGCTCGACGCAGTTCACCTCGACGACGGCACCGACGCGTTTCCGCCATCCAACCTCGAGTTCACCTCGCTCACCACCCCGACCCAGGCGAGCAACGTCATCCCCGGCACTGCGACAGCGCAGCTCAACATCCGCTTCAACAACCTCCAGAAAGGCGCCGATCTCGTCCGCTTGGTCGAGAGGGTCGCAGCGCGCGAAGCACCAGGCGCAACCGTCCGCGCACGCATCTCGGGCGAAGCGTTCCTCACCCCGCCCGGCCAATTGTACGACGTGATCGTCGAGGCGATACGCGAGGAAACCGGCTCGTCGCCTGCCCTATCGACTAGCGGCGGCACCTCGGACGGCCGTTTCCTGATCCAGCTGTGCCCGGTAGTCGACTTCGGCCTGCCCAATGCCACGATGCACAAGCTCGACGAGAGCGCCGGTGTCGAGGACATCCGCGCACTCGCCCGGATCTACGAGCGAGTCCTCCGCAAGGTGCTCGGCTAGAGCTTCAGCGCCGACCGGATCGCGCGCCAGTCGACCAGCTTGAAGTTCTGGCTCTGCCCGTCGTTGATGTCGTCCTGCACCACGACGAGCCCCTCGGGATAGCTCCCTACCGGCCCCCCGAGCGCATCGATCCCGTCGGTCCCGGTCACCGCATCCACCCCGCCGTTCGCTGTGACCGAGAACCGCCCGGCATAAACCGGCGCCTCGCCGTCGATCCGCCACACGGCGAAGGCATTGTCGCTTTGGCTCGACACGAGGAGATAGCGCCGCGCACCGTCGCGCATGATCGCGACGCCCTCGACATCGGCGGTCAGCCGCCCCTTGCCCGCAGCCTCGACCAGCACCGGTGCGGTGAAGTCCGCCAGCGGATAGCGCCACAAGCCGCGGGCTTTCTCGCCGACGTAGAGCGCCCTCCCGGCCTCATCGACGGCGCAGCCCTCCGACCGGGTGGCAAGCTTGAAGCGCGCGATCTCGGTCCCGGTGCCTGCGGTCCCGAGCGCCAGGCGATAAACCCGCACCGCGCCGTCCTTGGCCACCAGCACCGCATGCAGCGACCCGTTCCAATTGCCCATGCAAAACCCGTAGGGCTCGACCACGTCGGAGCGGATGAAACCGAACGGGCGGACCGCATTGGCCGCGGCGGCCGAGGCCGGGTCGAACGCATAGAGCGCAATCCCCATCCGCCCGCGGTCGCTCGCCCCGAGGATGACCTGGATTCGGCCACCGATGTTGGCCTCGCGCAGATCGACATTATTGAGCAGGCCATCGGGCAGTAACTGCAGCAGCGCCCCGTCAAGGCTGTAGATATTCAGCCCGGCCTTCTTGTCGGTACCGGCAATGAAGCCGCCGAGCCTGCGCCCGCCGAGGCTGACCATGGTACCCGGCGGCGCGGCCCAGATCGCCGGATCGTCGGCGGCGTCGGCGTTGGCAGTCGCAACCGCCACCGTCTCGGCGCTCGCAGGCACCGATGCAGTTGGAAGCGAGGGCACTGGCGGGGTCGCGCATGCTGCAGCGCAGCAGATCAGCGAGGGAAGCGTCACAAATCGGATAAGCCGCTCGCCCACTTGCACCCCCATCAGCTCGAACACGCGGCGCCAGGCTCGCTTGGTTTCACCCGGGTTACAATCTTCGGGGAGCACTACCAAAGTGATATTCCGGATCAGTCCCTCGCTTAAACTGCGCTATGCGCTGACCGCCAACGACCAGCTTCGCGCCTCGTTCGCACGCACGGTCCGGCGGCCCGGCAACGACCTCATCTCGCCGTTCGAGCAGGAGTAGAGCCCGGGCGACGACGACGTCGCCATCGGCAATCGCGGGCTCCACAACGAGCGCGCGTGCGGCGCGGAGCTCGGCTACGAGCGCCGCTTCGGCCGTCGCGGGATCGTCGGTGTAAATCTGTTCCAGCGCGACTTCAGCGACCTGACCGAGCTGGTCGCATTCGGCGACGTCACCGGCGAGGACGAGCACAGCGGCGAGGAGATAATCG